>DATACN010000185.1:0-15833 GCA_036258995.1 Thermoleophilaceae bacterium
CTCGAAGACGTCCCCCGCGACGAGGCAGACCGGGGCGGCGAGAGAAGCGTCTCCGAGCGCCTCCGGTCCCTCGCGGACGCGCTCGGCGTCGGCTTCGAGGGCGGTGAGGCTGCCACCTTCACCGATGCGCTGGCTCAGGCCCTCGAGCCAGAGTGGCGAGGCACCGCCGGCGTAGAGGACCCTGAGGCCGCTGAGGTCGCCGAGGAGGTCGAGCTCGCGTTCGGAGAAGGAAATGAGATCGTCTTCGAGCGCCTCGCGTTCGCCCGGTGTCTGAGGATCACCGTCGTACGGTCTCTCCGGCATGATGCACCTTATAGCACGCGGCAGATAAGCACGTTCGACGCATCGGCTACGTGGGCTCCACCGGGCACTCGACAGGCCCGCACCTGCACTTCGAGGTGCGGCGCAACGGAAGGCCGATCAACCCCGCGCCGTACCTCCTGGGCATCTACGCCGCTCGGGTGGCGCGGCCACTCGAGTGCGTCGGCCCGGAGCCGCGCCGCGGCGGCGGGCGCAACCCGCGCACCGCCCGGCTGGCCACCTGCGCGCGCTGACCTGCTAGCGGTCGCCGAGGCCGGGAAGCCCGAGGCCGTCGGTGAGCTGGTCGACCGTCTCTCCCAGGCCCAGATCCGGCAAGCTCTGGCCGAGGTCGTCGACGGCGTTGCCGACGCGCGGCAGCGGACGGATCTCCGGCGTGCTCAAGCCGGGAAGCGGGCCCGCGTCGGGGACGGTCGGCGCGACCGGCGGCGGCGGCGGAGGAGGAGCGGGCTGCTGGCCGCCATCGGGATCCGGCCCGGGCGACTTTGGCGCGACCTCCGAGCCGGGCGGCGGCGCTCCGGCCGGTCCCTGATAGGCGTCGCCGCCAGCGGGCTCCGAGCCGCCCGGCAGCGAGCGCACCTGGGCGCCGGGCGCGCGCCTGTCCTCGCCCGGTCCTCCCGGGCGGGCGGGTTCCGGGGCGTCGATGCCGGTGCCGGCGGCGGCGGCAGCCGGCGTCACCTGGGTGGAGGCTTCCGGGGCGGAACGCGACTCTTCCTCCCCGCGCGCGGGCGGCCCCAGAACCGACCCGCCGAGCAAGCCCGCGGCCCCGAGCGCGGCCAGCCCGGTGGTCAGCGGCGCGGCCCCGCCGCTCCCGAGCGCTCCTCCCGCCCAGGAGGCCAGCCGCTGGGGCGCGGCGACCGCGAGCGCCGACCAGGCGATCGAGCGGCGACCCGAGTAACAGGCTTGGAAGGCGGTCACCGCACGCGCGTCGAGCTTTGTGCCCGCCTCCTCGTCGAGGATCTCCATCGCCTTCTTGTGAGGGCGCGCCGGGCGGTAGGGCCGGCTCGAGGTCATCGCGTCGAAGGTGTCGGCCACGGCGATGATGCGCGCCCCTACAGGCACGTCGTCGCCCGACACTCCCTGCGGATAGCCGCTTCCGTCGAGGCGCTCGTGGTGGTGGAGCACCATCGCGGTGATGTCTGCGTCGCCGATGGCGGCGACCATCGCGGCTCCCTCGGTGGCGTGGCGCTGGATGACCGCGAACTCGGCCTCGGTCAGGCGGCCCGGCTTCATCAGGACCGCTCGCGGGGTGTTGATCTTGCCGACGTCGTGCACGGCGGCAGCCGTGCGGACCTTGGCTATCTCGGCCTCACTCAGGCCCATCCTCTCGGCGATCATCTCCGAGAAGCGCGTGACGCGCCTCGAGTGGCCGAAGGTGTAGGGATCGCGCGATTCGAGGCCCGACGCCAGCCGCGTAAGTACCTCGGCGTGGGCTTCGGCGTCGAGCCCGTCCTCGCCGAGCAGCTCGCTCGCCTCGGACAGCCGCCTCTCGGCGCGCATCCGGCGCAGCCAGCCCCAGACCATCAGGTCGCCGAAGACCAGGTTCCGCGACTCCGGCCGTCGCATCCAGTAGGCGGAGCCGATGCTGGCGGCGATCAGCGACAGCAGGACCGCGCACAACATCGACAGGACCGCGTGCAGGTCGAGCGCCGCCTGGAGCCAGGCCGCCGCGATGGCCGGGAGCCCGAGGACGGCGAAGGTCGCGAGAGCTACCCGGGGGAGGAAGCGCGCCAGATCGTGCTGATCGGGAGTCCCTCGCGTGGGCCGGGCAACGTGCATTGTGGTTGTGGATCGGCAGCCGGAGCCGAAACCTTGAGTCCTTTTTGCGCAAAATGCGCGAAGCTTGGTGCACTAGAGCACAAGCGGCGGTTGGGTGCAAGCGGCAGCCGCAAGAGGACGAGATCTCGCGCTAAAGCGGCACGAAACCTGGCCGACGCTAGGCGCGGTTGCGCTGCGACCAGGCGTACAGCCACAGCGCGGCCTCTTCCTCCTCGCCGTAGCGCTGGTCGAGCATGCCCCAGGCGTAGCGGGAGAGCTCGCTGCGGTGCTCGGGCGGATACTCCTCGAGCTTCGTCCGCAGGGCGGCGGGCCGTGCGCCTTCGTCGATCAGGCGGGCCATCTGACGGTAGGCGGTCGCCTCCATCCATCCGAGTAATCGGAGCGCGTCCGCGCGTCTTTAGGCATAGGCCCGCGGGGAGGCGGATGTACTAGGGCCGGAGGGTGCGGCGGGTTCTCGCGGTCCGCGCGTTGCCCGCGCGATCGACCGCGCGCGCGGTCACCGTCACGGCCAGGCGGCCGCCCGCACGGACCGCCCTCCGGCCGGCGGCCGTGAGCGCCAGGGCCCGGCTGCGGCTACCCGGAGCGTTCAGCGTGACCGTCCCGCGGGCGATGAGCCGCCGGCGGGCCGTCGCCCGGAGTGCCACGGTGGCCGCCTCGTTCACTGTCACCCGCACTGCGAGCCGCCGCGCGCGGCGAACCCTGCTCACGCGGGCGCTCCCGACCCGAACTGACGCGCGCGGCGCGGTTGTGTCGGCGGGCCGCGGCACCGGCGTGCCGGCGCTCGTCACGTTGAGCGTGCCGGTCATCTCGGGGTGCACCGTGCAGAAGAACCCGTAGGAGCCGGTCGTGAGGTACTGCGATCCCTCGACGAACGCCTCCTGCCCGCTGCCGATCACCGGCGTGCGGAACAGCGGCCGGCCGTCCGGCCCCCGGCCATTCGCGGTCACGTCGTGCTCGACCAGGTCCACGTTCTGGAAGGTCAGGCGCTCGCCCTGGTCCATGGTCACGGTCGGCGTCGTGTATCGCACCGAGGGACCGGCCTGGATGCGCTCGTCGGCGTGGGCGGCGCCTGCCGGCATCAGCAGCGCGACCAATGCGACGCCGGCGAGGACCGAGGTGCGGCTCATGACCCGGCTTATCCTGGCAACCGTTCGCCTGCGGCGTCGCACGTCGGTCTGGCTGCCCGCCTGCTCCGAACGACGCGCCACGGGCTGCCTCTGCTCCATGGCGGCGCAGCGTACTCCCGCTCTGATGAACTGCGCGGGGATGTCGCAGGAGAACGTCGACAAGGCGAGAGGCTTCATCGAGGCTTACAACCGGCGCGACTTCGAGGCCGCCACCGAATGGTTCGCCCCGGACATCGACTGGGTGCTGCCGGCGCGGCAGGCGTGGGACTCCTGCCGTGGCACGGATCAGGTCATCCGATTCTTCGAGGGCATCGACGAGACGTTCGATGAGCTGGAGCTCCTCCCGCAGGAGTACGTCGCCGCCGGCGACCGCGTGGCGACCCGGCTTCGCCATCGCGGTCGTGGCAAGGGGAGCGGGGCGGAGATCAACACGGAGCTCTACCACCAGGTCGCGACCTTCCGCGACGGGATCATCGTGCGGATGGAGTACTTCGCCACTTGGCCCGAAGCACTGGAGGCAGCCGGGGTTCGGGACTAGGGCGTCGAGCAGTCCCTCACCCGGGAAGGTCGACCGATATCTCCTGGGCGCCGTGCCCGACCGACCTGGTCTCGTAAGGTCCGAGCACCCTGTCCACCAGGCGCTTGATCGCCGTGTTCTCGGCGTTGACCGTGCCGGTGAAGCGGATGATCCCGGCAGCGCGGGCGCGGGAGGCGAGCGCCGTCAGGAGCGCCGTGCCCAGTCCCAGCCCCATCCATCGATCGCCCACGCCGACCGCGAACTCGGCGGTCTGGGGGTCGTCGGCGCTGCGGACGTAGCGAGCCGTGCCGAAGCTCTGACCGCTCTCGGGATCGACTGCGATCAGGGCCTCGTGGTGATCGTGGTCGATCGCCGTCAGATAGCTGAGCTGCGTGCTCGACAGGCGTGGCACGGGACTGAGGAAGCGCAGGAAGATCGACTCCGGGCTGGCGGAGTCGAATCCCTCCCTCAGCCGCTCCCGGTCCTCGGGGCCGATCGGCCGTATCAACGCCCGACTGCCGTCTCGCAGCTCGACGAGCTCGCCGTTAGCACTCATTCCCACCCCGGCCTTAGTGTGTCGAGTAGGGTCCCCGAATGTCCCGGCGGGGGTGCAGCATTCTCGTAGCGGCTTTCTTCGGCCTCGTACTCGCGGCGCCCGCCCACGGCGCGTCGATGGTCTTCGTCAAGCGAGGCGACGTATTCATGGCACGGCCCGATGGCTCGCGCCAGGTTCCGATCACTCGGAACGGAACCCCCGGGCGGCCGTACTTCTCGCCCAGCATCGCCGACAACGGGACGATCGTCGCGCTGAGGGGAATCCACCTGCACTCCTTCCGGCCCAATGGAAGGAGGATCATCAGGCCGCGCCAGTGGGCCGTCCTCGGGCCGAATCTGTGGACCGAGCCCTTCACCGTGGACCTCTCGCCGAACGGCCGCGTCGTGGCGACCGACAACGCTCTCTACTCCACCGCCTATGACCCGCGGCGTTCGGAGAACCGTCCCTCGAGGACCGCGCTCTTCGTGGACTTCGTCGACTTTCGGACGAACGGGGCGAAGGGCGAGTCGGACAGCTTCTACGACTACGCGGGCCCGTCATGGGTCGGGTCCAACAGCGTGCTGACGACCAGCTACGGGCTCTTCAACGCACAGATCCTGCAGGTGCGCGTGGGCAGGAGGTCGAGGGGCACCGAGTTCTACCGCGACCCCGCCCGCGACCCGAACACCGGCACGAACGCGATCGAGATGGCGGACGTGGAGATGACCCGCCGGCGCGACAAGTTCGCCGTCGAGCGCCGGCCGGTCCAGGGCGCCAACAGCCTGCGCGACGGGACGATCCAGATCTTCCGCACGGGTAGCCCGACGACCAACTCGGAGCCGCGCTGCACCATCGGCCCGGGACGGCGAATCGACCGCGCCCCGGACCCCTCCTGGTCTCCCGACGGCCGGACGCTGTACTGGCACGAGATCGGGCGCGGGATCTTCTCCTCGCGTGTGACCTCCGCTGCCGGATGCGGGCTAAGGCCGAGGCGCATCGTCGGCGGCGCGCTCTCGCCCGACCTGAGCCGGGCGAACGTCCCCCGCCGGCGCTAAGCCAGGGTTCCCATCCGCGCCCGGAGCGCCCCTCTCGTGGCCAATGGCACGGCCAGCTCTCGTGGATCCTACCCCGATCCTGTGCAGGCCTTGACTACTGAGGTAACACTGAGCGAGGGTCGGATGTGATGGAGGAGCTGTTTCGGTTTGTCCTCGCCCGACCCGCACAGAAGCGCGCCGAGGACGAACCGGTCGTCCGTCTGGAGCCGACGGACGAGCTGCACCGCAACCTGAAGGTGGCGCGGGAGGATCCGCAGGCCGGCACCGCACTGCGGCGCGTGGCGCGCGAGCACAGCGAGTCCCCGGGCGTGCCGAGGTCGGCGAAGGACCTCAAGCACGGGGCAGCGGTCGCCGCGCTCCACGCGGCATTCGCCGCGCACCCCGACATGAAGCTCCCCAGGGCACGCAAGCGCGCCGAAGAACGGCTGGGAGCACTCGACAAGGTCACCGCGACCGCGGATTGGAAATCGGACCGGCGGCGGCTCGCCGACAGCCTTGTGGTGAACTCGCTGCTCGGCTTCGACGTGACGCTGCCCTCGAGCGAGGCGGCTGGGATCACACGGACGATGGCGCTGGTGAAGAGGCTTGCCACGAAGCCACCGCCGTCGTCTTCGAGCGAGGAGGTTGGCCCGGCGCTCGAGGCGGCACTGCTCCTGCCGCCGGAGGTCTTCCCCGTCATGGGGCGGCGGGGGGCCGACCCGGACGACCCCGCGCCCCCACCTGAAGACGACGATCGGCGTGAGGAGCTCGTCAAGCGGCGCGACAGGCTACGCGCCACCTACGCGGTGCTGACGCGCGTCTCGCCGGATCACCTCGAGCTGCCGGCCCCGGTCGGCAGCGGCGAAGACGAGCAGGAAGAGCGGCACGCGCGCCCCGACCGACCGCCGGCTCTTGGCCAGACCAGGGACGCGAAGCGCGACGAAGAGCGCGAGCCGGAACCGCCGCAGCTCCCGGGCAGCGCGGCGCGGCTGAGTGCGCGCTCGCGGCCGCTTCGCCTCAAGCGCGAGGTCGTCGAGCAGCTCGGACCCGAGGAGCGGGAGGTGCTCGCCGAGCGCGGGATGGACCTGACCGTCCTAGGCGTCCCGGATGCCGCCGACCGCCTCTCGGCCGAGCTCCACGAGGTGGAGGTCGAGGTCGCCAGGATGCTGCAACCGCCGGTTCAGCCGCTCATCCGCTCGGGGTCGAACCTCATCCCCGTGGAGGCGACCGCGGCGACGAGCGCCGCCTTCGATGGGCTAGTGCAGGCGCTGGATGTCCCAACCACGTTCGGAAGCCTTACCCCGGCGGGTATCGGCGATCTGCTCGTGGTCCGCCAGTTCCTCAAGCGGTACGAGGGGCGGGAGCTGGCGCACATCGAGAACGTGCTGAAGGGCGAGCACAAGTCACGCCTGCACAGGCGAGCGCGGACCACGGAGGAGACCGTCGCACTCGAGGTCGTGACCGAACACGAGGAGGAGCGCGACCAGCAGTCCACCGAGCGGTTCGAGCTGCGCACGGAGGCGAGCGAAGTCGTCAAGCAGGACATGAGCCTGAACGTCGGGCTCGCGGTTTCAGGGAAGTACGGGCCGGTCGTCGAGTTCAAGGCCAGCACCGACTTTGCGCTCAACACCTCCAAGGAGCAAGCCACCAAGGTCGCGACCGCCTACAGCAAGGAGGTCACGACGCGCGCGGCCAGCCGCGTGTTCGACCGCCGCCGCGAAGAGCGCATCCTCAAGACGATCGAGGTTTTCGAGGAAAGGAATCGGCACGGCATCGACAACAAAGACGGGGGCGGGCACGTCGTCGGCCAGTACCAGTGGGTCGACAAGGTCTACGAGGCCCAGGTGTTCAACTTCGGCAAGCGCCTGCTGTTCGACCTCATGCTTCCCGAGCCCGCGGCGTTCCTCTTGCATGCCCTCGGCACCGCGCCCAAGGCCGGTGCGGACCTGGTCAAACCTCCGGCGTTCACGCTTACACCCGCCGATATATCGGAGTGGAACTACCGCTACTACGTGAGGCTCTACGAGGCCGTGGGCGTCAACCCGCCCCCGCTGCCGTATCTGACCGTCGCGAAGGCGCTCGAAGGAACCGGCACGAGAGACGCGGGCACGACGAAGGCCATGGAGGTGCCGGTCCCGGACGGCTATGAGGCAATCAGCGGCTTCGTGAGCGCGTGGTTCAACCGCTGGTCAGGGGGCATGGTCGACGTGGCGCTCGGGCAGCGGATGAACCGCTTCTCCGACAACGGTGGATGGTGGCCCTCCCTCAGCTACGAGGCCGGCGCCGTTCCGCTCACTCTGAAGACACTCTCGGCAGAGGCCTACGCCGTCGGCGTCGAGGTGATCGGCCAGCGGACCCAGCGGGCGCTCGACGACTGGAAGCTCAAGACACACGCGACGATCCTGCAGGCCTACCAGAAGCAGCTGCGCGACTACGAGGAGCGGCTCGCGGCGCTCGAGGTGCAGGCCTCCCAGCAGTTCGAGGGCCGAAATCCGGCCGAGAACGAACGCCTCATCAGAGCCGAGCTCAAGAAGGGCGCGATTTCCGCGTTCACCGCTCAGCACTACGACCTCTTCGGTGCGATCACGACGAGCCCACAGGGCTATCCGCAGCCTGACCTACCCGAGGCCGCGCTCGAGGGCAAGTACATCCGCTTCTTCGAGCAGGCGTTCGAGTGGGAGCAGATGATGTTCTTCTTCTATCCCTACTACTGGGGAAGAAAGCCCAACTGGACGAAGCGCGCGCTGCTGCAGGACACCGACCCGATGTTCGCCGAGTTCCTCAAGGCGGGGTCGGCTCGCGTCGTCGTATCGGTCCGCCCGGGGTTCGAGCAGGCGATGGCGCATTTCCTCGACACGGGCGAGGTCTGGGACGGCGGCGATCTGCCGCCGATCACGAGCCCGCTCTACCTGAGCGTCATCGACGAGATCCGCGAGCGCGACAAGGCACCTGGGACCGAGCTCGCGCAGGGCCTGCCTTGGGACGTGCGGCTGCCGACGACCCTCGTTCGGCTGCGCGAAAAAGCGGCTCTGCCGGCCTGGACGAAGAAACCCAATGGGGAGTGGGTCCCGGTGTAGCTCGTGGCACCGCCGCCCGTGTACAAGATCCATCCCGCAATCGGGATCGTGCGGGTCGGGGATGCCCCCACTTTCTTCATCGGCCCGGAGACGCCCGGGCTCCGTCCCACCGGGGAGCTGCCTGGGACGAAGGTGCCCCCGTACAAGGACGGCGGGCGCATCAAGCCGCAGGCGGCGCGCTTTCGGATCTTCGAGTACGTCGTGAGAAACGGTCGCTACGAGGTGAGCCGCGAGCTGTCGCTCGCCGACAAGGACGTCACGAAGCTCGTCTGGACGGTGCATCTGGCGAACCGGAAGGCCTCGTTCTTCAACTTCGAAGGACTGGTCGGTACCGAGCGCCCGCATCCGCGCGGAAACCGCCGCAATGATTCCGTTCTGAACCGGCGGTCGCTCGAGATAGACCCCCGCCCGCGGTCCATCACCGCCAACCGCGCAACGCCGCCGGCGCCGGTGGAGTTCCGGAAGGGAAAGAGCGCGAATCCCGCTTCCGAGCTGTGGCCCACGCCGGCGCCGGCGCCGGCGATCGAAACGCTGGGCACGCTCATGACGGACGCTGACGGCAGGCTGATCGTGCTGGGCGGCAAGGGCATCGCAGCGCGGCAGCCGGGCTCGTCGGACATCGACAACTACGCCAACAACGACGGCTGGTTCGACGACGTCTCTGACGGTCCGGTAACGGCTCAGCTACAGGTCAAGGGCAAGTCGGTGAAGGTGGAGCCCGCCTGGGTCCTCTGCGGACCGCCCGACTTCGCGCCCCACATCCACAACGTCGTGTCGCTTTATGACCTGCTCTTCGACGTTGCAGCCCGTCATCTGGCGCTGCCGGCCAACTGGGCGAAGTACAGGAGCGGCGGCGCGCTCGCTGGGCTCGCGGCGATCAACGCGGAGTTCCGCGCGGCGGGGAAGCCGGAACTCACTTCTTACAAACCCGACTTCGCGTCCGAGGTCTACCCCCTGCTCGCCGCCGTTGCGGCGGTCAGCTTCGTGTTCGCGCCGGCGGTGGGCAAGCACACGGCGCTGGTCAACTGGGCTGACGTCGCAAGTCCCGACCCGAAGCATCTCGCGACGCGCCAGGCGCTGTTCACCTTTGTTCGGTCGCCGGACACGCCGTCCACCGACAGCTTCCCGTACATGCCAAAGCTGCTCGGCGACGAACCGGCGCCCCTGCCCCTCGGGATCGTCCATCCTCGCGTTCGGCTCACGGTGACGCCCACCCAGTACGCCGTGCTCAAGCAGTGGGCGGCCGGCAAGTTCGTGCCTCCGGCACACGCGCCGCCCCTGCCGCCGAGCGCGCCGGCGATCACACCCGACGGGCTCGACAGGGCGGCGCTCGAGGCGTGCGTGGGTGGCGCGTTCTTCCCGGGCATCGAGGTCGGCTGGCAGATCCGCGATGAGAAGCTGTTCGCCGAGCCCTTCCGCATCAAGCCCGCGGCCCGCAGTAACTACATGGGGGACCCAGCGACTCAGATCAAGGCGGGCCATTTCTCGCGCCAGATGGCGCTGCCTTGGCAGGCCGACTTCCTCGAGTGCAAGTCAGAGCACGATCAGACCAGCGTCTTCCCCGGGATGGACCCGTGGGGCTGGTGGCCGGCGCAGCGTCCGGATGGCGTCTTCGCGTCCGAGGCGGACTACACCTCGATGCCTCGGAAGCCGCCGGTCCAGTGGCACCGCTCGACGGCCAACCGCGCGACGAAGCCATGGGTGACCGGTTTCCGCGGCGTCGACACGACCATCCCGTCCTACCAGGAGATGCTCGACAACTGGCGGAAGTTCGGCTTCGTCCTCGAGGTGAAGCCGAACGTCTACGTCGAGCAGGACCGCGCGCCCGACGTGCCGTGACCGGCGCGTACGACGTTGCGGTGCTCGGCTCGGGCCCGGCCGGCGCCGCTTGCGCCGCGCTGCTTGCGAAGGCGGGCGCGTCGGTGACTCTCTTGGAGCGGCCGGCGCGGCCACCCGACGGGGTCGAGCTGCTCTCGGGGCGCGCCCGCGGTGCGCTTGCCGATCTGGGCCTCGGCGTGCCCGGCGCGGCCGTCGTCGAGACGCTTGCACGGTGGCGCGGCGCTCCGACACGGGTGAGCACGGCATTGGCGAGCCCATGGGGCGCAGGGCTTGCCGTCGTGCGCCGGGCACTGGATGACACGCTGCGCGCCTACGCGGTGGCGGCCGGCGCGACGCCTTCGCACGTCCTCAGCGTCGGGCGAGTCGGCGGCGGCTGGCGGGTCGCGACGGCGGCGCACGGGGTCGCGATCGCGGACTTCCTCGTGATTGCGACCGGGCGGTGCGGCAGCGCGCCGGTGGATCGCTCGCGGCCGGACCGAGCATCGCACGTGGCGGTGCTGGCGCAGGTGCCCGACGTCGACCGGGGCGCGTCGCTGCTGGTGGAAACCTCGGCGCACGGCTGGTGGTACGTGCTCCCGGACCCGCGTCGGGGCCGGTTCGTCGCCTGGTGCGCCGAGACGCGCCGGCTGCGGGGCCGGGCCGTCCCGGTCGCTCGGTTGTGGCGACGCGAACTCGGGCAGACGCGGCTCACGAAAGCGGCGCTGCGGGGCTCCGCGCCACGCGGGCCGCTCGTGTGCCGGCCCGCGGGCGCCGCGCGCAGCGATCCTGCCGCGGGCAACGGCTGGCTGGCCGTAGGCGACGCCGGGTTCGCGACGGACGTCCTGAGCGGCCAGGGTCTGGAGTTCGCTCTGTTGTCGGCGCGCGCAGGCGCCGTTGCCGTCGCGGCGGAGGATCGGACGGCCGCGGTGCGCGCGTACGCAACCTGGCTGGCCGATGTGGCGGCATCCCACCTTCGGATGCGCGAAGAGTGGACAGGCTTTCGCGTTTAGTCGCCGCGTTCTGCCCGCATGCTCTTGACTCGCCTGGTGCGGTGCGTTATAGCTGACTAATGGAGGAATTCGGAACACCACGGGGAGTTGAAACCCACGAGCTCGACGGCACCACGGGACGGTCGCTCGTCCTGCTCGAGGAGGACACCGACACCGGCCTGAAGACGCTTCGGGCGGCCACGGGCAGCGCGGTCGCCACCGCGACCGAGAAGCGGCTCGAGCCGAAGGCCGACGGCGCGCTCCACTTCGAGGAGCTGGGTGTTGCGGTCGTCAGCCAGCCCGCCGACCAGGTCCTGGAGGCGAGCGCGGCCGCGGAGGGCGGGGCCGGCATAATCGCCGTCGAGCCGGAGCGGCGCGTTCACGTGCTCGAGGGCGTGCCGGTGGTCGGCGCGCGCTCGGACGAATATCTGTGGGGCTACCGCGACGCGGTCGTGAACCTCACGGACGGGCTGGCGCCCCGCGCGCCCGGTGCGGTGGCCGCGGCCCCCATGGCGGCCGCTCTGGTCGAGTCGCAGGCCACGTGGGGGCTTCAGGCGGTGAAGGCGGTGCACTCCTGCCGCAGCGGCGCGGGCATCAACGTCGCCGTCCTCGACACCGGCTTTGACCCGAACCATCCGGATTTCGCGGGTCGCAACGTAACCATGCAGTCGTTCATCCCGGGGGAGACCGCAGACGACGGCCATGGGCACGGCACCCACTGCATCGGAACGGCACTGGGCCCGAAGTGCCCGCCCTTGATGCCTCGCTACGGCGTGGCGTACGAGGCCGAAATCTTCGTTGGGAAGGTCCTCTCGAACGGCGGCTCGGGCGGCGACGCGGGGATTCTCGCCGGCATCAACTGGGCCGTGGCGAACGGCTGCGCGGTCATTTCGATGTCGCTCGGCGCCCGGGTGCGGCTCGGCCAGGCGCCGTCGCGCGTCTTCGAGAACGTCGCGCGCCGGGCGGCCCGCCGCGGCTCGCTGATAGTCGCCGCCGCCGGCAACGACAGCCAGCGACCGGGGCGGGTGGAGCCGGTGTCGCATCCCGCGAACTGCCCGTCGATCCTCGCAGTCGCGGCTGTCGACGTGAACGGGGCGGTCGCGTCGTTCTCGAACGGCGGCCTCAACCCGAACGGCGGCAAGGTAGACGTCTCGGGCCCCGGCGTGAACGTCTACTCGAGCTGGCCGATGCCGACCCGGTACCGACGGCTGAACGGGACGAGCATGGCGACGCCGCACGCGGCTGGCGTGGCGGCGCTGCTGGCCGAGGCGAACCCCGCTGTTCGCGGGGCGGCGCTCGGCGCGCTCCTCGTGAGCAGAGCGCTCCCGGGCACGCTGCCCGCAGTCGACGTCGGGGCGGGTATGGTCCAAGCCCCTTGACGGAAGATCAGAGCGGCGGACACGGACCAGTCAAGCTGACGGTGAGCGCGCCGGCGGACGCGTCGCGGGAGCAGGTCGTCGAACTCGCCAAGCGGCTCGAGGTAGCCGGCATGCGGGTTGAGCAGACCCTGCCTGATATGGGGGTCATCAGCGGCGCGGTGGACGGTCCCGAGGCGGTCCACGAGCTCAGGGCGATCGCGGGAGAGGGCGCGAGCGTCGAGGAGGACCGCGGCTACCAGCTTCCACATCCGGACGACCCGGTCCAGTAGCGCTGCGCTTTCTTTCGGATTACGGTGGGCTTCCAATCGAATCAGGAGGCTCACCGTGCTTGCCAAGCTTCGCGCTCGGCTGACCTACGCGAACGTGGTAGCCACGCTCGCCCTGTTCGTAGCGCTGGGCGGCAGCTCCTATGCGGCGCTCAGGGTCACGAGCAAGAACGTTCCAAAGAATGCCCTCACCGGAGCGGACATCAAGAAGCTCACGGGCGCCGACGTTACGAACAACTCGCTTACCGGCGCCGATGTGAAGAACCTTGGCAGCGGCGACATCTCGAACGGTCGGCTGCTCGCCGAGGACTTCAAGGCGGGGGAGCTTCCGAAGGGAGACAAGGGCGACCCGGGGCTCGTAGGTCCGCCCGGCCCGACGTTCGGCAGCATCTCGGGAACCGATCCAACGGCCAATCCCGATTTCGTGGCTCCGCCAAGCAGTCCTACCTTGCGGCACACGTTTACGACCCCCTCGCCCGGCCGCTTGCTCGCGATTGCACAGTTCGAACGATTCGGCGCGGATTGCAGCGGGGGCGCCGATCCGTTTGTAGGGCTGTATGTGGACGGAGCGCCTGTGCCCGCCACGGAACGGTTCCTCTTCAACAATGTGACCGAGCACGTGTCGATGGCCGGCGTCACGAGCACAGCCCTGCCCGCTGGAAATCACACAGCAGCGCTGGGAGTGACCTGTGCCGGGAGTGAAACTCCGAACGTCATCTCGACGAATGACGAGGGAAGGACGATCGGCGCGATCCTCCTGGGCGGGTAGGCCACGAGCACCGGCAGCTCGCTCTCGGGAAAGCGCAGGCTTGCATGGGGGAATACCGGCCATGGGCGCGGCTGGGTTCGAACCAGCGACCTCTCGCGTGTGAGAAGACGCGGCGGAATCCGGCCAGGCCCGCTGTCCTCAGCAAATAGCGGCGTAGGGCCACTCAGGGCATCGCCTGGCCTGCTCCGTGCCTTCGTGAGCTGCGAGCGGGCCCGGGGCCGGGGAAGCGGCCGCCCGGGGGCCTCGGGCCTTGAGAGGCTCTGATCCGCCTTGAAGCGGCAACGGAGTGGCAACCGCACTACGTGTTGCTTGGCCCAGCCGATCCGGCTGAGCTACCCAGCGGCCTGGTAGCCCGCGGCTGCGAGGCGGCGGTGGTCCGGCTCCGAGAGGACCCCCTCGTCCAGCAGCCGGCTGATGGTGCCTCCCGGGCGGGCTTCGGCCGCGTCGTCTCGACCCAGCGCAGGATTCCCTCGGCGGAGGGCTCGAAGATCTCGAAGTCGTTGGTGGTCAGCCGGTCAAGCGCGCTCACATCCCCCGATCCTAGGTCGCGAACAACGTTCCTTGGCGCGCCCTGAGCCGATACAACTCGCTTACGCGTGTCGTACGTGCTCGCGATCATCGGCTGGGCGGATACACCTCGAACGGAGGACGCGATCAGCGATGGCATCGAATGGCATCTTCACCCTGACCATCAGGCGATCTGGACGGACGTCAAGCGGCCTCGGTTTGCCGGAGGGATGCGGCTCGTCGCGAAGATCGCCGGCGCGAAGGTCCTGGCCCTAACCGGCCAACTCGTGGGCCACGACCCGCGTGAAGACGATCCGATCGAGCGCGACGGGCGCGTGCTCCGCTACCGCTACGACGTGCGCTGGGACGAACGGCCGGACCGCTGGGTGCCAGTCGAGGACCTCGGTCCGCCGTTCAACCAGGTCACGCGATCGACCCGGTTCATTGAGAGGGACGACTTCCTGCGCGTCTACCGGGCGCTACACGGGAGCGACCCTCCGCGGCAGCTGTCGTAGTCGAACGCCTTAGGGGTCGGCAGCGCACGGGTGCCGCTCTGGACGGGACGGCAAGCGTGGCAATACTTGTCACCTGGGGCCTGATTCGCCGCCAGCCGAGAAGCCGCTCCACGGCAGGGCTAGCGGCCTGAGTGAACCGACGCCTGGGAAGAGGAACGTCAACCTCATGCGGACCCCTCCTCGGCCCGCCGCCGGGCGCCTTCCTTGTCCAGGTCATACCCGAAGAGCTGCGCTACCTTCACCATCTCCTCGGACCAGCGGTTCTCGATCGCTGACGGCCGCACCTTGTGCGGGATGCCAGGGGTGTCGAAGACGAAGCGCCGAAGGTCCATTTCGACGTAGGGTCCCGTTGCCTTTCGCCTAAGGATGTCCTGAAGCGCGAAACCGCGCTCGATCAGGCCGGCGAGCAGTTCCAGATCGGGGAGGTCGAGGAGGGTGAGCCTTTGCACTCGCGCCCGCTTGAGGCCCTCCGGAATGCGGCGGTTGATCTCCTCCCACAGCAGGTCGTTCTGGAGCATGTCGGCGGTCACCACGACGGGCCAGATCCGCTTGACGCTCTCAATCGCGACGTCCGGTGGCGACCACTCGCCCGCGAGGAGATCGTCTATCCGACGACCGAGCTGGTCGAGCTTCCGAAAGAGCAGGCGGCTCAGGTCGGCTGCGGCCTTCTCGGGGTCGCCTTCGATCAGCGTCGGGAGCGCGAAGCGTCCCGAGGCGACCTCGATCAGCACGAGGTCGGGCCCGCAGTCGACGCTCATGTCGGGACTCTTCTTGCCGCCGCCCCGCCCGTACGACTGCTCGCCCGCGACCCGTCCGGAGCCCGGAAGCCTTGGCTCCGGGTGAGCCTGCCGGAGCGTGTGCAGGGCGTAGTGCTCTACGAGCACGCCGTAGAAGCGCTGGAGCCGGTTAGCCAGACCGCTTCGCCGGGCCGAGGCGAGCGCTCGGTGGTAGAAACCCTCGCCGATCCAGCCGGAGATCGCCCGGGGCGAGATCACCACGAACCGCCCGTCGGCGAGCTGGAGCACGGGCCGGATCTCGAACGGCGTTCGCTCCCAGGCGGCCCGCGTCACCGTCTGCTCTCCGGCCGCAAACCTCTCTGCGTACCAGGTGCGAGGCGCGGTGATGATCTCCGTCAGGAGCTTCGGATCGCGACCGAGCCGGCTGGCGAGATCCTCGAAGAACTCGGCTCCGAGGATCGAGCGT
>DATACN010000186.1:0-5187 GCA_036258995.1 Thermoleophilaceae bacterium
CCCGAGAAGTCCGACAGCGGGCCGCTGACGACCTTGACGGACTCGCCGATCGAGAACTGCGCCCTGGTGCGCGGCCGCTCGGCGGCCTCGCGGTGCAGCAGCCGGTCGACCTCGCCCTGGTTGAGCGGAACCGGCTTGTTCGAGGCGCCGACGAACCCGGTGACGCCGGGGGTGTTCTTGACCAGCGACCACGAGTCGTCGGTCAGGTTCATGTTCACGAGCAGGTACCCCGGCATCGTGCGCTGCTCCTTCTGGATCTTCTGCCCGTCCTTCATCTCCTGCACCTGCTCGGTGGGCACCACGATCTGACGGATGCTGTTCTCCTGCCCCAGGGAGATCCTGCGGTGCTCGAGGTTCTGCTTGACCTTGTTCTCGTGACCCGAGTAGGTGTTGACGGCGTACCAGCGGAACATTGCTCAGAGGGTGGCTTCGACTACAGAATGGCTTGGATGAGGCGGGAGAAGATCGCGTCTAGCGCACCGAGGTAGGCCCCGGCGATCACCACGAAGCCGAGCACTACGCCCGTCAAGGTAGTCAGCGCCTGGCGGTTCGGCCACTGGACCCGCTGAAGCTCGGCCCAGCACGCGATCAGGAACTGTATGAAACGCGGGCGGTCCTTGGCCCGTTCCACCGCGTCGCCGCGGCGACCGCGGGGCGCGTAGGCCTCGGCCGCCTCCTCGCCGTCCACCGGCTCGAGCTCGCGGTCCTCGATATCCCGTAAGGCCTCGGCCTCGAGCTCCTCGTCGGAAAGGTCCTCCTCGAGCCCCGGCTCGTCACGCAGCGAGCGATCGGTACGGCCCACCTCCTCGGGCGGGGCGCCCACGGCAACGTCGGGAAAGACACCGGGGGCGGGGTTGGCGGCGCGAGGGTCGTCGATGCGGGGAACGTCCGGCGGCGCGTCGCGCTCGGCCGGGCGGGCCTGGGCGGAGTCGGCGCCGCGCTGCGCTTCGGGGGCGGCCGCCGAATCGGGCTCGCCGTCGGGGCGCGGCGGCGCGACCCCAGCAGCGCCCTCGCCGTCGGTGGCACCCTGCTGGGCGAGCCGGCGGGCGCGCCGCTCGGCCTGCCTCTGCTTGGCCTTCTGGCGGTCGCGCGCCATCAGTTCCCGCTCGACACTTCCTTATACGCGCGCGCGAGGCCCATCAACGGGTCTCCTTGTGAGGGGTGTGGCGGCCGCACCAACGGCAGTACTTGCGGAACTCGATCCTGTCCGGATCGTTCCGCTTGCTCTTCTCCGTCTGGTAGTTGCGCCGCTTGCACTCCTCGCACGCGAGGGTCACGGCGATTCGGACGTCTCCGCGAGCCATGGCTCCTAATGGGTCTGCTTCGTATGCGTCGGCGCAGAGACAAATTCCCGCGCCGGTCGCGAGGACGGAGCCCAGTCTAGCGCGGGCTCCCGGACCGCCTGAGCTCGTCGAGCCCGTCGAGGACGCGGTCGTCCAGCGCGGCGTCGAACTTGCGCGCGAAGTGGGCGCCCGACGCCTTCAGCTCGTCCAGGTCGGCAATGGTGAGCACGTCGGGGCTCGGCGCACCGGGCTGGAAGCGCACGTAGCGGCGGTCGTCGTGCGACACGCGCAGGCCCGGATCGTTCATGAGAGCGGTGGCGAAGAAGGACTCGGACGGGGCGACCGTGCGGCGGTAGTGGCGCATCAGGCGTCGTTCCTCGCGAGCGGTTCGAAGCACGGCTTCCATGGCCCGGCGGCTGAGCGCCGGCCAGTCGCTCGACACCCAGCAGTGCAGGTCGTCGCGGAACGGCAGCCTCAGGCGGCGGATGCCGAGCCGCCGTGGGCGGTCGCGGTAGTAGGCCAGGCGCCGCACCCTGGCGGGGAAGGCCGATAGCCCGGGTGCGCGCAGATGGAGGTAGGCGTAGCGCAGGAAGAACTCCGCCTCGCGTCCCCGCGGGAACCTTTCCGTGTCGAGCTCCCAGCATGCGCCGACGTAGGCGTCGTGCGGGCTGCTCGCCAGCCGATCCTCGATCTCGCCGATGGGCCGCAGCGGATAGTCCTGGCCCGACAGGACCAGCACCCAGTCGGGGTCGAGCTCTGCTGCGATGTGCTGCAGAGCGCCCAGCAGCATTCGCAGGTAGGACCAGTCGCCCCACTCCACGTCGAGACCGTCGCGCATCAGGCGTGCGCCTGCCTCTTCGACGGCGGCGTCGTCGAGCCTCGACCGCCTCTGGTCGTGGCGCACGACGACCTCGGAGCCATCTCCTTCGCCAAGTGCGCGAGCCAGCCGCAGCACCTGCCGGGGGTTGACGTGGGATACGACGAGATAGGCGACTTTCACGCGCGCGGGATACTGGCGCTATAGGCCGCGCGGTGGCACACTCGGTAGTGGTGGACTCGCCCAACCTCCGCATAGTCAAGGACTTATGGGAGGTGCTGGAAAGCGACGGCCTTCAGGCGAGCCTGGAGCGGATGCTCGAGCACGCTCACGAGGACATCGAGCTCCGTCCCTACATGGCGGAAGGACGGGTGCTGCGCGGAGTCGAGGAGATCCGGGCCTTCATGCAGCAGGAACTCGCCGAGGGGGCCACGATCCAAGCCTCTCCCTGGAGCTTCGAGGAGGTCGGCGACGACGTGATCGTGTCGGGCTCGGTGCGGATCCGGCGCCGCGACTCCTCGATCGCCGACGCCCAGGTGCGCTGGACCTACACCTTCCGCGACGGCCGTCTGGCCGCGGCGAGCTCCGCCCCGCTCGCGGCCTGACCCGCCGCGCGGGGGTGAGAAGATCGCCGCGTGCGAGCGGCGGTCCTGAGCGAGTACGGCGTCCCGAGCTTCGGCCAGTTCGACGAGCCGGAGCCCGGTGACGGCCAGGCCGTCGTCGAGGTCTCCGCGGCGGGTCTCAATCCGGTCGACGTCGTGACGGCGACGGGCCAGTTCTACGAAGGCCCGCCCCCGCTTCCGTCGGTGCCGGGCAAGGAAGGCGTCGGTGTGCTCGACGGCCGCCGGGTCTACTTCGGCGCAAGCGTGCAGCCGTTCGGCTCGATGGCGGAGCGCGCGCTCGTCGAGCCCCAGAACGCCTTCGACCTGCCGGACGACCTCGACGACGGGTTGGCCGTGGCTCTCGGGATCGCGGGCCTCGCCGGCTGGCTGCCGCTGAGCTGGCGGGCCAGGCTGGAGCCGGGAGAGCACGTGCTGGTGCTGGGCGCGAGCGGGGTGGTCGGCCAGATCGCCGTGCAGGCCGCGCGCCTGCTCGGCGCGGGCCGCCTGGTGGCGGGGGCCCGCTCACGGGAAGGACTCGAACGGGCCCGCGAGCTCGGAGCCGACGAGGTCGTTTCGCTCGATCAGGACGCCGATTCGCTGGAGGCCGCTATCCGGGAGGCGGCGGGCGACCGGCTGGACGTGGTGGTCGACCCGCTATGGGCCGAGCCCGCCGTGGCCGCGATGAAGGCGGCGCGCAAGTGGGCGCGAATCGTCCAGCTCGGCCAGAGCGCGGGCGCCGAGGCGACCATCGCCTCGTCGACGGTCCGCGGGAAGTCGCTGACGATCATGGGGCACTCGAACTTCGCCGTCCCCCTGCACGTGCGCGCCGAGGCCTACGCGACGATGGCCGCCCACGCGGCGGCGGGCAAGCTCCGGATCGACGTGGAGAAGATCCCGCTGGAAGAGGTCGAGCAGGCCTTCGCGCGCCAGAAGGAGAGCCCCAACCACAAGCTGGTGCTCGTCCCGTAGAAGCCCAGCGCCGGACTCGAACCGGCGACCCCTTCCTTACCATGGAAGTGCTCTACCAACTGAGCTAGCTGGGCAGGCCGGCCGAGCTTAGCGCGAGCCGGCGCGGCGTCCAGTGGGGGGAGCAGGATTCGAACCTGCGTAGGCGTAGCCGTCGCGTTTACAGCGCGATCCCTTTGACCGCTCGGGCATCCCCCCTGGGGCGGGACGATTGTAGAGGCGGTCCGGGGGCCACTTCGAAGGCCGCGTACTTCGGACCTCCGAGAAGAGCGGTCGAGCCGCCCCCGAGGGCCTCAGCAGGGATGAACCACTGTCGGCCATCGCCCACAAGGGCGAACAGATAGTCACACCGGGACGCGTCGAGCCGTTTGATGGTCCCGTTCCAGCTCTGGTTCCCCCCTCGAGTCGCAAGCTGAACCTGCCACCGTCCGCGGGACCTGTACGTCGATGTCTTCACCTGCACGCGATGCAATCTTCCGTCGAACTCGGCGATGAGGTCCCAGTCGGGCGAATGGCCGAACGGATACGCGACGTTGGCTCCGATACCTAGGAGCCAGATCACGGCCGCTCGCTCTCCGAGGTCACCCTGCTCCCGGGTGTTCATAGGGGCCGAACATACGTTCGTGCCCGGACGAACTAGAAGAGGGCCTGCCAGGTCTTCAGGTAGCGCTTCAGCTGCCGGCCGTCGCCGCGGGCCAGGCGGGAGTCGCCTATTCCGATCTCGCGGACCAGGCCGCGCTGGACCTTGATCAGCAGCAGGACGTTGTTTCGGGTGCGCGTCACGAACCAGGTGTTCTTGCCCACGCGGCGACGGGTCCTGCGCAGGCGGCGCGGGACTTCGGAGCTCCGCGTGACGCCGGGGCGGACGCCGGACAGGGTTGTCCCGCGGCTCGTTGTGAGGATCAGGACCACGCGGTTGGACACGGCGCGGCGGAGGCCGCGGCCGACCCGGCTGAGGATCCGGCCGGTCGGATAGCCCAGACGGAACAGTCCGTTCGGGCTGGCGCAGTACTTGTCCATGCCCGGGCGGGACCGGAGCCGGGCGCCCCTGAAGATCTCCCGCTGAGCGGCTCGCGTCCGGCCCAGCCGCGCGGGGCCGAGCGAGCGGCCCCTGACCCGCCCGACGGCATTCACGCAGCCGGCGGCCGGCTGGGTCGGCGTCGGCGTGGCTGCGGGGATCGGGCCGGGGAATTCGTCGGCTCCCATGTCGACCGTGGCGGTGCCGTCGCGGTTCCCGTCGGTGATGCGCGGGTCGCCCGCGTAGTCCTCGCCGAGGTCGTCGGGGACGAGCTCGTTGAGGCCGGCGTCGATCGTTGGGCTCGAGCTCGTCTGGTCGACATCCTCGTCGCCCACGGGGCCGACGAGCAGCGGGTCGGTGCAGAGGTTGCTGTTGGGGTCGGACCCATCGCCGTCGTCGTGGGGGGCGCCGTCGACGCAAAGGTCGCTGAACCGCACGTCGCGCTCGGGGAAGCCGAAGACCTCCCCGTCGGAGCCATCTTCCGGATCGTCCTCGTGACCG
>DATACN010000187.1:0-5508 GCA_036258995.1 Thermoleophilaceae bacterium
GCCGCCGGTCGCCTGTTCCGCCGGCTGCCCCGATCGCCCCGGTCATTCCTCCGCCGCCCCCGGGCGGCGACGGCGACCGCCACCGGGGCCGCGGCCGCGGTCATGACGACGACGGCCACCGCGGCCGCGGGCACGACAAGGACGCCGACCACGACGGCCGCGGTCATGACGACGATGACGAGGACGACGACGACTAGCGCCGCGCGCCGCTAGCGGTCGGGCCGCTCGGGATATACGTCGTCGATCGTGGTCAGCGCCCTGTAAGGCGCTCCGTCCGCCGCCTCGCGGATCGCGTCGGCGCCGCCGGCCAGGCGGTCGAGCACGCAGGCGACCCCGGCGACCTCGAACCCCTCCTCGCGCACCCGCTCGATCGCCGCGATCGTGGATCCGCCGGTGGTCACCACGTCCTCGACCACCAGGCAGCGCTCGCCGGGGGCCAGCTCGGGGCCCTCGATCCAGCGCTGGAGCCCGTGCTCCTTTCTCTCCTTGCGCACGAAGAAGGCCTTGACGTCGGCGCCCGCCGCCAGGGCCGCGCACGCCACCGGGTCGGCGCCCATCGTCATTCCGCCGACCGCTCCGGCGCCCACACGCGCCGCCTCGTCGGCAACCAGCTCGCCGAGCGCGCGAAACCCTTCCGGCCGCAGGATCGCCCGCTTCGCGTCGACGTAGTACTGCGCCGTGCGGCCGCTCGTCAGCGTGACCTCGCCGATCACAAGGGCGTGCTCGCGCAGCTCGGCGACGAGCCGCTCGCGCGCGCCGCTCACCCTTGCTGGAGACGGGCCTTGCGCCCGCGGGCGAAGCCGAGCCAGAGCCAGAGCGGATAGGTGAGGAAGATCAGTGCGGCGACGGCGTGCGTGCCCGTCCCCGCCCTGCGATGGTCGATCCGCAGCACGCCCGAGTTGAGCATCCAGTCACGCCCGCTGTCGGCCCCGCAGGCCTTGGCGATTCGGTCGGTCCACGGCCGGTTGAGATAGAGCGAAACGCTCACCAGCCAGAAGAGCGCGATGGTGGCCGCGCCGAGCGCCCTGGCCGCGTCTCCCTGAGCCGATTCGGGGGCCATCCGAGCGTAGACCTGGCCATTCGTGTAGAGCCAGGGTGCATCAATAAGGAATGACACGGCGCTGCCGATACTAGTCGCGCCCATGGGAGCCATCCTCCGCCTGCTGGCCATCTCCGCCTCCGTCGTGATCGCCCTGAGCTTCCTGCTCTTCGCCACCGACGAGATGGACCGTGGCTCGAAGACCCAGCAGCAGGCACTGGCCGAGCAGACGGGCGTTCCGGAGCCCGAGCTGGCCCAGGTCGCTCCGGCCCCCGAGGAGGAAGCCGTCCGCGAGCGGCAGCACAGCTCGCTGAGAGAGGCGATCGACGACGCCAACGACGTGCTGCTCCAGCCGTTCGGCGCCGTAGTCAGCTCGGAGAGCAACTGGGTCACGCGCGGCGTTCCGACGCTGCTCGGGCTGCTCCTCTACGGCATCGGGCTCGGCCTCGTGGCCAACTTGCTGCCCGGGCGGCAGTCACACGCGGGCGACTGGCGCACCGCGTAGCGACGCCTAATCCGCGAACGGGGCCCCGGCGATCATCCGGCCGAAGCCGAGCCGGTAGCCGAAGGCCACGCGCGTCTGCGGGCCGCGGTGCGCGGCTCGCCGGCTGCGGTCCTCCATCTCGCGCTTGAAGCCCAGCCTTGGATGAAGCTCGACCGCGGCCGCGACGAGCGGCTTTGCCAGGTGGCCGTAGCGGGCGCCGATCACGTCGAACGCGGCGCCGGCGGCGAGCAGGTGGGCCTCCACGCCCTCGCTCGGCGGCACCCGGGGATTGATGTGCAGCGAGATCGCGTTCGCCACCACCTCGGCGCGCGAGCGCTCACAGCCGTGCTTCAGCCCCCAGTCGCCGGCGGCGATCGCGCCCTGAACGGCAAAGCACGGTGGACCGTCGCGAGACGCGAAGGAATCCGTCAGGCCGAGGTCGTGCAGCAGCGAGGCCACGAACAGCAGCTCGTCGTCGTAGCGGAGCCGGTCGCGCGCGCCCAGCAGCGACCCCCACACGTACACGCGCAGGCAATGGTTCAGCAGCGCCGGCGTCGACAGCTCGCGGCACAGCTCCTCGGCCTCGCGGGCCAACCGGGAGTCCGGCGGCCGCTCCGGCAGCTCGACGCCGTGGAGCGCCTCCGGGGCAATGCCGAGCCGGCGGCGCAGGCGCGCGTCCATGCTCGACAGCTGCATCGCGGCGCCCTGCGCCAGGTAGCGCAGCCGGTCGGCCAAGCCGAGCTCGCCGCCGGTGCGGCGGCCCCAGGCGATGGTGCCGAACCTAGCGGTAGACGTAGATGACGTCGCCGAGGTCGATGGCGCGGTCGATGCCGGCCGCCTGGGGGATCGGCACCCGGATGCAGCCGTGGCTGGCTGGATAGAGCGGCACGGACGGATAGCCGTGGATCGCGTAGCCCCCGATGAAGTAGTTCGAGTGCACCATGCCGTGCGAGTTCGTGCCCGGCTGCTTGCGGTAGAAGCGGAAGGTGCCGAAAACGGTCGGCGTGGAGGGCTTGCCGGACGAGGCGTGGTGAGTCCGCCACGGCCTCCCGTTGCGCACGATCACGAGCACCTGCCGCGACCAATCGAACTCGACGTGGCGCGCGGGGGAGCGGTGGCGCAGCCGGAAGGCGCCGCGGTTGCGGAACAGCCTGCTGAAGACCGCCCGGCTGGCGTAGCTCGACTCGCCCATCAGGTTCACCTTGCGGAATGCGAGCACGGCGTAGGCGGTGTGGCTGTCGAACACGCCGCTCAGCGAGGTCGAGTAGCCCAGCTTCTGGAGCCGGCGCTGCATCAGCAGCACCCGGAGGCCCCGGTTGCCGGACGCGGCGCGCCAGAGGACCACCTCGATCCGCTTGTCGCCCGAGCGGAAGGCCTGCTGCTGCGGAGTGGCGGCGTGCTTGACCACGAGCCGCAGGCGCCCGCGCCGGCGTACCGTGAAGCGCACCGCGTAGCGCCCGCGGTTTCCGCGCCGGCGCACCGGCGCCTGGTAGCGCTTGCTGGTCTTGCCCCGGCGGATCACGTGCAGCGTCACCGTCTGGCCGGGCACGAAGGGACGCACGGTGCCGGCGACCTTGATCCGCTGCCCGCGCTCGAAGTAGCGCATGCGGCGGGTGGCCATCCCGCCGTGCACCTCGAGCGTGGCCTTGCCCGACGCCGCGGGAGGCGCGGGTGTGGGGGGCGCGGGGACCGGCGGCGGCGCCGGAACCTGCGCGGCTGCGGGTGAGGCCGCGATGGCGGCCGCCAAGGCCGCCGCGCTGGCGCTCGGAAGAAGGACGCGGCGGCTCATCCGGCGCGAACTATGCCACGAGGCGACGTCGGAGGGCGCGGACCGGAACCACGAACACGGCCGCGGTCAAGACCACCAACCAGGCAGCGTTTCCGAGCACCGCGGCGGCGTCGGGATCGAGAGCGAGAGCTCTCACGATCTCGACCAGGTGGTAGAGCGGCGTGAACCAGGCCACGACGCTGACCCACTCCGGCAGGCGGTCCAGCGGATAGAAGATCCCGCTGAACAGGAACAGCGGCGTGATGAAGAGCGTGTAGTAGAAGCTGTACCAGTCGACCGCCTTGATCAGGGAGGTGAAGGTCAGGCCGAGCGTCCCGAAGCAGGCACCGCCGAGCGCGAGGAAGGGCGGGATCAGGACCGCCCAGGCCGAGTCGATCAGGCCGAAGGCCGCCACGATCAGCGTGAAGACGGTGCCGTAGATCAGCGCCCGCGTGGCTGCCCAGGCCACCTCGCCGAGCACGAGGTCCTGGACCTCGACGGGCGTGGTGAGCACGGCGTCGTAGAGGCGGTTCTCCTCCATCTTGAAGTAGATGTTCCAGGTGGTCTCGAAGGAGGCCGCCCACATCACGGACGAGGCGATGAGGCCGGGGCCCACGAACTGCTCGTACGGGATCCCCTCCACGCTGGCCAGATAGGTGCCGAGCCCGAAACCCATCGCCAGCAGGTAGAAGAGCGGGTCGATGAACTGGGGCAGCAGAGCGCCCTTCCACACCTTCGAGAAGACGCGCAGGTCGCGCCGCCAGACGCGCGAGGCGCCCGGCAAGCTCGGTATGAGGTCGGAGGCGTTCACTCGCGCAGGCGGTGGCCGGTGATCTGCAGGAACACGCCCTCCAGGCTGTGCTCGCCGTAGCGCTCTCGCAGCTCGGCCGGCGATCCGCAGGCCACGATGCGGCCCTCGTCCATGATCACCAGCCGGTCGCAGATCCGCTCGGCCTCCTCCATGTAGTGGGTGGTCACGAGCAGGGTCACCCCCTCCCCGCGCAGGCGGTCGAGCAGGCCCCAGACGGCGAGCCTGGCCTGGGGGTCGAGCCCGGTGGTGGGCTCGTCGAGCACGACCAGCTCAGGCCGGTTGACGAGAGCGCGGGCGATCAGCAGCCGCCGCTTCATCCCGCCGGAGAGCTCCGCGGGCCGTCCGTCGGCACGCGCGGTCAGCAGGGTGAAGTCGAGCAGCTCGTCGATCCGGCCGTCGGCGGGCAGGCCGTGGTAGAGCGCCTGGATTGTCAGGTTCTCGCGCACCGACAGCTCGCGGTCGAGGTTCTGCTCCTGGGGCACCACCCCGATCCGGGCCTTGACCTCTCGGCGGCGGCGCTGGACGTCGAGGCCCAGCACCTCGAGCTCACCGCCGTCCACCGAGGCGAGCCCGTAGATCATCTTCATCGTGGTGGTCTTGCCGGCCCCGTTGGGGCCCAGAAAGCCGAAGCACTCGCCGGGGCGCACCTGGAAGTCGATGCCGTCCACCGCGACCAGGCCGTCGTAGCGCTTGCGGAGCCCCTGTGCAATTACCGCATTCATCGCCTCATCACAGCGCCGGGAGCGGCCGCGGCGCGCGGCCGGTCAGCCGCGGCACGACCACGCAGGCGGCGATCACGAGCGGGCCCAGCACGGCCGACACCGCCTCGCCGTCGGCCTGGGCCGCGTAGGCGATCGAGTTGTTGACCGCGTGCAGCGCGATCACCGGGTAGAGCGAGCCCGTCCGCTCGTAGACCAGGCAGAAGAGGAAGCCGAGCACGGCGAGCGGCGGGACGAGCAGGAGCCCGTCGCTGCCGCCCTCGAAGTGGATCACCCCGAACAGGAGCCCGTCGATGAGCGCGGCCGACAGCACGCCGAAGCGCGTGCGCAGCGCCCGGTAGAAGAAGCCCCGGAAGAAGAACTCCTCTGTGGCGGGCGCCACCACGATCACCACGAAGCCGGCCGCGATCAGGCCGAGCGTGCCCTCGTCGGCGCCCAGCTTCTCCGTCACCGACTGCTCCACGTCGGGGTCGAGCGCCACCGTGTAGGTGGCCGCGAACACATAGAAGGCGACGAGCGCCAGCGTGGCCCAGCCGACCGCCGCCCAGAGGCGGGTGGGGCGCAGGCCGAAGTGCCAGGCCTTCGGCTTGAGTGACAACGACGCGAACAGCACCGCGGTCGCCACGAACACCACTCCCTGCAGCAGTGTCCCGACGATCACGAAGGTCGGGGAGTCGTCGTCGGGGT
>DATACN010000188.1:0-5441 GCA_036258995.1 Thermoleophilaceae bacterium
AGGTTGACCTCGCCCGACTGGACGTAGTGCTCCCTCAGCGCCAGGTCCACCGCGGCCAGCGCCAGGTGCGGGTCCAGGAAGCGGCGGTCGCCCTCGTAGGCGGTCCGGTCCGAGAGCACGAGCAGCTCGCAGCCCGACCGCGCCGCGCTCGTGGCCTCGTGCTTGAGCCGCTCGATCGCGCCCTTGGTGTCCTCGGACTCGAGGCAGGACAGGTCGAGCACCTTGGCGCGCTCGCGAAAGGCCTCCCAGAGGTCCTCGAGCAGGAAGGTCTTGTGGTCCCGCGCGACGTCGCGGTAGACGGTGTCGGACAGGGGCGCCAGCCCGTCGTGCCCGCCGAACAGGATCGGGAAGGCGGTCTCCATCGTCCGCGCCTCGTCGGGGACGTCGTCGATGGCCGGGCGGGCGCCGAACACGGCACGGCAGGAGAAGTGCTCGACCTCGCGCTCGCGGTCGATCGCGGGATTGGTCACGACCGCCACCGACTCCTTGAAGAAGTCGGCCAGGTTCTGGCGCTCGGGCGAGAGGCAGGCCAGCGGGCCGTCGTAGCCGAGCGAGCCGATCGGCTCGGCGCCGGTGGCGGCCATCTGCTGCACGAGCTTCATGTCGTCGCGCTGCCAGCCGAAACCGCCGAGCACGCGGTCCTCGACCTTGACCGGCTCGGACGGGCCGGCGCTCGTGTAGCCGGGCACCTCGAAGCCCGACCGCGGCCCGCCGGTGACGATAGCGCCAGCGTAGTCGTCGAATCCGCCGTCGGCCTTCGCCCGTCTGCACCAGCGCTTGTAACAAAGACGCTGCATGGCGGCGTGGTCGTGGTAGCGCGACTCCCCCTTGCGGCGGTCGATGGCCACCATGACCTTCTCGCCGGGGGCGAGCGGCTTGGGCTCGCCGACGGTGTCGGACACCGGGACGACGCCGGGCTCGGAGGAGAAGGCGTGGGCCTCGCTGGTCTCGACGTGCCACAGCGGGCGAAGGCCGAGCGCGTCGACCGACAGCACGCACTCGTCGGCATCGCGCGACACGAGCGCCACGGGTCCCTGCGCAAAGGGGCCGAAGGCCTGGCGCAGGTACATGTAGAAACCCCGCAGGTCGCCCGGCATGCCCTTGATCTCGTTGACGATCGGAGGCAGGACGAGCTCCATTGCCTCGACCAGCGTCAGGCCGTCGCGGTTGATCAGCGACTCGACGATCCGGTTGAGGTCCTGCGAGTCCGACGAGTCGTCGGCCAGCGGGACGGCCAGCATCTTGGCCTCCTGGCGCAGCCGGGCGATCGTGTTGATCTCGCCGTTGTGGCCGAGCACGCCGAAGGGCTGCACCCGCTTGAACGAAGGCCAGGTGTTGGTCGAGTAGCGGTTGTGGCCGTAGACCACGGCGGTCTTGGCGCGGCCGTCGTGCAGGTCGGGGAAGTATCGGCCCAGCGCGGCCGGCGCACCGAGCACCTTGTAGACGGCCGTGTGGGTGGAGCAGGAGGCCACGTGCAGGTCGAGCTCGGCCTCGAGCTGGATGGTCAGCTCGAAGCACAGCCGCGAGTCCTCGATCAGGCCGCCGACCTGCCAGAAGACCGGCTCCTCCTCGCGCGCCTGCGGGCCGAGGGCGCTCGTGTCGACCACGTTCTCGCGCTCGGCCAGCACGCGCAGGCCGATCCGGCTCATGATCTCCCGGGCCTGGGCCTGGGTCTCGCCCACCTTGCCGCTCTTGCGCGGGATGAAAACGTGCGCGACCGCAAAGCGCGGGTCCAGCGCCAGCTTCGAGGCGTGGCCGCCGGTCCTGATCTCCTCGGCCCAGATCTCACGCGGGATGTCGACGAGCAGGCCGCAGCCGTCGCCCTCGCCGTCGACGTTGCCGGCGCGGTGAAGCATCTTCTCGAGCGCCTCGAGAGCGGTCTCGATCGCCTCGTGGGTGGGCTGGGCGGCCTTCGAGATCGACGCGTAGAGGGCGCAGGCGTCGCGGTCCTCGACCGTCTGCGGCGCCTTCCGCGGGCGGTACGCCTGCGTCGGCGAATAACGGGCGCTCAAGCTCTACCTCCTCGGATTCCGCGCCTTCTTCGAGCGGGCGCGCGACGGGACGGAGCGGCAACTATAGTCGCCCCCTCGGCTTACCGCCAGCGACGATGGCAATCACGATCACGGTCCTCTCACAGAAGGGCGGCACCGGCAAGACGACCACGGTGCGAACGCTGGCGGACGTGTTCAGGCGCATCGGGCTCGACGTGCTGTGCGCGGACCTCGATCCGCAGGGAAACCTGTCCGACTACTTCGACGTTCCCCCGGACGCCGACCCCACGATCGCCGACGTGCTGGCCGGCCGGGCGCGGGCCGCGGACGCCCTCCACGACGGCGTGCTGCCGGCCAACCTGGGACTGGCCGAGGCTGAGGTCGTGCTCAGCGGCAAGATGGGCCGCGAGCTGACGCTCAAGCGCGCGCTTCGCGACGTCAAGCGGGACTACGACCTGATCCTGATCGACTGCCCGCCGGCGCTCGGGCTCCTGACCGTGAACGCCCTCGTGGCCGGGGACTACGCACTGATCTCGAGCGAGGCCGAGTACTTCTCGCTCCAGGGGGTGGAGCAGGCGCTCGAGGTGGTGGAGCTGGCTAAGGAGTCGCTGCACCCCGACCTCGAGTGGCTGGGGGTGATGCTGAACATCGCCGACATGAGGCTGGTTCACGCGCGCGAGGCGCTGAAGCAGCTGCGCGAGCGCTTCGGCCAGAGGGTCTTCGACACCGTGATCAGGCGCTCCGTGCGGTACGCCGAGTCGGCCGAGCGCGGGGTGTCGATCCTGGACTACGCGCCCGACCTGGGCGGCGACTACCTGGCGCTGGCCGACGAGGTCCTCGGTCGCCTTGGCGGCTTCGACTCGGAGCGCGAGCGGCTGTCGGCGCTGCGGGCCGAGCTGGTGCCGGCTTGAAGCAGCGCACGTAGGTCGGCCCACGCCGCCTCGTCCCCCACGCCGCGCGCCGTCAGCCGGATCGTTCGAAAGCCGGCTCGTAGGAGGCGGCGGTCGCGGGTGCGGTCACGTTCCATGGCTTGACGGGTCCGGTGGGCTTGGATGCCATCGGTCTCAACGACGATCTTCTCCTCGGGCCAGAGGAAGTCGACCTCGTAGCCTTCGATGCGGGCTCCTACGGCCGGGCTGGGTAGGGAGTGGGCTCGGCAGAGCTCGAGGAACCGGTCCTCCAGCCCGGAGCGGGTGAGCTCCGGCGGGCCGCTTGCCAGCTCGAGCACGCGGATGCCCCGCCGTCCCGGGTTCCTTTCGGCCACCCGCTCGAGCTCGCTCATGTCGAGCAATCCGCGGCACTCGGCCTCGTGGACGGCTCGTTTCAGCGGCTGGGTAGGGAGGGTGTCTGCGAGGTCTATGAGGGTCCGGGCCACGGTCGTGACCGGGATGCGGCGGTTGACCGTGACGTCTTCGGGACGCAGCGTCGACGAACGATGCACTCGAATGCCCTGTCGGTTGGGGCGCCCGCTTCGCGCCGGGACGGTGACATCGACCTTCGCCGCCCGGCTCGGACGGATTTCCCACAGAGCCGCCGCGCTCGCATGTGACAGCACGGCACCACTCCCGCAGCTAAGGGTCGCGGCCAGCCAGTAGGCCTCGGCTCTGAGCGCCGGGTGACCAACGGCGTAGACCCCGCGCTGGACCCGGCGCAATCTTCCCCGCCGGATGCGCTCAGTGATCGCGCTTGGACCGAGCCCGAGCCCCTGGAGCTGACGCCGAGTAACGAGGCCGTATTGACGGTCGGCCGTCGCCGCCAATCGGGCCTCCAAGGGGGGCTGGTCGAGTTTGGACACGTATACCGGCCATAAGTCGACCCGCCCCGTCGGTTCGCCCCCTTACCCAGCCCTGCCGTTAACGTGCCGGGCGCGTGGCGGACCTGATGCAGAAATCCGCGATCGAGCTCGGGCGCCTTGTCCGCGACGGTGAGGTCACCGCCACCGAGCTGGTCGACGCTTCGCTCAAGCGGATCGAGGAGCTCAACCCGGAGCTCAATGCCTTCATCCTCGTCGACGAGGAAGGAGCGCGGGCCACCGCGGCCGGGATCGGTCCCGGCGACCAGCGGCCGTTCGCCGGGGTGCCGATCGCGATCAAGGACGAGGCGGCGGTCAATGGTCTCCGGCTGACGATCGGGTCGGACGTCTTCGGCGACTACGTGCCGGACTTCGACTCGTCGACGGTGCGGCGACTTCGGGAAGCCGGCTTCGTGATCGTCGGCAGGACGAACATGCCGGAGATGGGGATCCTCCCCGTCACCGAGCCGCGCCGGTACGGGCCGACCCGCAATCCGTGGGACACGGAGCGCACGCCCGGCGGCTCGTCGGGGGGATCCGCCGCCGCGGTGGCGGCAGGAATGGTTCCGGTGGGCCATGGCGCCGACGGCGGCGGGTCGATCCGCATCCCGGCCGCGTGCTGCGGGCTGGTGGGCCTGAAGGTCGCGCGCGGCCGGGTCTCGCGGGCGCCCACGATGGGCGAAAGCTTCCTCGTCCAGGAGAGCGTGCTGACCAGGACCGTCCAGGAGACCGCGGAGATCCTCGACGTCATCGCGGGCTATGAGCCGGGCGACGCAAGCTGGGCGCCGCCCGAGTCCGACACCTTCGCCGCCGCCGTTCGCAAGGACCCAGGAAAGCTGCGCATCGGGATGACGACCACCCCGGCCCTCGAAGGAGACCTCGACCCGCCCTGCGAGCAGGCCGCGCGCGAGGCCGCCGAGGTGCTCGAGTCCCTGGGTCACGATGTCGTCGAGGTCGACCCGCCCTGGGCAGGCGAGGACCAGCTGCCCGTCTTCAGCCGCGTCTTCGGCACGAACGTCTCGATCGGAGTCACGATCGGCGCCGCTCTCACCGGCCGGGAGCCTTCGCCGGAGCTGGTCGAGCCGCTCACCTGGGAGCTCTACACGCGCACGAAGGAAATGGACGGCCACGCCTACCAGCTGGCGAAGATGCAGCTCGAGACCCTGTCCCGCCAGATCGTCGGACTCTGGAATGACATGGACGTGCTGCTGACCCCCGCGCTGGCTCAGCGGCCGGTCCGGATCGGCGAGATCGACTCCTGCGGCGACGACCCCTGGAACGAGTTCCGCAAGTCCGGCTATTTCACCCCGTTCACGGCGATCTTCAACATCACCGGCCAGCCGGCGATCTCCGTGCCTCTCTTCCACGGCGACGACGGGCTGCCGCTCGCGGTGCAGCTCGCGGGACCGCCGGTCGGGGAGTCGCTGCTGCTCTCGCTGGCTGCGCAGCTCGAAGAGGCTCGGCCCTGGGCCGAGCGGCGGCCGGAGCTCGCCGCGGCCTAGCGGCGGCGCCGGCGGCGCCTGCGCCGTCCGACGATGAGCACCCGCCGCATGACGACAGTGCGGTTGCCGGCTGCGTCCTTGGCTACGACCAGGACGCGGGCGCGCAGGCGACGCACCCCTCGAAGCCGGGCCCTCGCCCGGCGCCCGGCCCTGGCC
>DATACN010000189.1:0-2339 GCA_036258995.1 Thermoleophilaceae bacterium
GATCACCGGCTCGTCGACGTCGCTGGTGCGCATCACGTGGGCCCCGGTTGGCCTGACCCAGGTCAGGTCGGGATGGGTCCCCGCGAGCGCGCGGCGGCGGGTGTCGTCGGGGTCCGGCATGCCATCGGCGAGCAGCTCGGCAGCGAAGGCGCGCGCGGCCGTTCGCTTGCCGGTCCCGGCCGGGCCGTGGAAGAGGTAGGCGTGGGTGGGGCCGTCCTTCAGAGCGCTGCCGAGGACCATCCGCGCCTGCGGATGATCCTCCGTGCCCGGGATGGCGGGCGGCGCTTCGCTCATGCGCGGGCGGCGCTCCGGGCCGCTTCGACCTCGGCCATCACGTCGGCGTGCACCTGCTCGGGCGCGCGGTCGGCGTCGATTCGCCGCCAGCGGCCCGGGTCGGCGGCCGCCAGCTCCTCGTAGGCGGCCAGCACGGCCTCCTGGAGGCCGCGGCCCTCGTCCTCGAAGCGGTCGCTCTCGCCGGCGCGCGCCGCCGCGGCACCGGGCTCGATCGAGAGCAGGAAGGTCAGGTCGGGAGAGAGGCCGCCGGTGGCGAAGCGGTTGATCCGCTCGACCTCCTCTACCCCCAGGCCGCGGGCGGCGCCCTGGTAGGCGAGCGAGGAGTCGAGGAAGCGGTCGGAGACGACCACCAGGCCGGCCTCGAGGGCCGGCCGGATTACCTGCGCGACGAGCTCGGCCCGCGCCGCCGCGAACAGCAGCGCCTCGCCCTCGGGCCCGAGCCGGGCGCGCGGATCCTTGAGGACGTCCCTCACCCGCTCGCCGACCTCGGTGCCGCCTGGCTCACGCACCCCGACGCCCTCGCTGCCGAGCGCCTCGCACAGGAGGCGCGCCTGGGTCGTCTTGCCGGAGCGGTCGATTCCCTCGAACGTCACGAACAGTCCGTGTGCCACTCCCGGATCGTACGACTAGCATCAGCCGCTTCATGCGCTCGCTCGTGACCGGCGGAGCCGGGTTCATCGGCTCCAACCTCGTCGACGCCCTGCTCGAGCGGGGCGACGAGGTGACCATGGTCGACGACCTCTCGACCGGAAAGCGCGAGAACGTCGAGGGCGCGCTCGCAAACGGCGCCGACCTCGTCGAGCTCGACATCCGCGACCCCGACGCCGTCTCCGACGTGGTCGAGCGGGCGCGGCCCGAGGTGATCTTCCACCTGGCGGCCCAGATCGACGTGCGGCGGTCGGTGTCGGACCCCGCCTTCGACGCGCGGGTGAACGTGGAGGGCACGATCAACCTGCTGCGGGCGGCGCTGCAGTCCTCTGTGGGCCGGGTGATCAACACCTCGACCGGCGGTGCGATCTACGGGGAAGGCCGGATCCTGCCGGCGCCCGAGGACCACCCGGTCGCGCCGGAGGCGCCGTACGGGCTGTCGAAGTTCTGCGCGGAGGGCTACTGCGATTTGTTCAAGCGGCTGCACGGGCTGTCGACCGTCTCGCTTCGCTACGGCAACGTCTACGGCCCGCGCCAGGACCCGCTGGGCGAGGCGGGGGTGATCGCGATCTTCTGCGGGAAGCTCGTCGAGGGCGGCAAGGCCACGGTGTTCGGCGACGGGCTCCAGACGCGCGACTACGTGTACGTCAGCGACGTGGTCGAGGCCAACCTGCTGGCGGCCGAGTCGCACGCCGACGGCGCCTTCAACATCGGCACCGGCGTCGAGTCGTCGGTGCTCGACCTGATCGCTGCGCTCGAGCCCCATGCCTCGGACGGCTTCGAGGCCGAGCACGCCGCCGAGCGGCCGGGTGAGGTGCGGCACATCGCCCTCGACTCCACGCGCGCGCGAGGCGAGCTCGGCTGGCAGGCCAAGGTGGGCCTGGCCGAGGGGATCGAGCGAACCCTTGCCTCTCACCGCTGAGAGGACGCAGGCGGGCGGCGTCGTCGCCCCGGGCTACGAGCGCGTCCGCGAGGAGTTCGAGCGCAACTTCACCGAGCGGCGCGAGCTGGGCGGCGCCGTGGCGGCCTACGTCCGCGGCGAGAAGGTCGTGGACCTCTGGGGCGGCGTGCGCGACGCGCGCGACGGCTCGCCCTGGGAGAGGGACACGGTCGTGGTCGTGTACTCGACCTCGAAGGGCCTGGCCTCGATGTGCCTGGCCCTCGCCCACTCGCGCGGGCTGCTCGATTACGACGAGCGCGTAGCCACCTACTGGCCGGAGTTCGCGCAGTACGGCAAATCCCGGGTGTCCGTACGCCAGCTGCTCGGCCACGAGGCCGGGCTGTCGATCATCGACGAGCCCCTGTATCCCGACCTGTTGCGCGACTTCGACGGTCTGGCGGAGGCGATCGCGCGCCAGAAGCCGATGTGGAGGCCCGGCTCCCGGCATGGGTATCAC
>DATACN010000190.1:0-2655 GCA_036258995.1 Thermoleophilaceae bacterium
GGAAAGCGGAAGGAGACCTGGCGGCGGCGGGCGATGCGGGCGATGCGGCGATTCGCCATCGCCAGCCGCGTCAAGACGGCCAGGTCGCGGGCGCAGGACACGTTCGCCGACGACAGGCCGTGCGAGTCGGCGAAGCGCGTACAGCGCAGTCCGAGCCGCCGGGCTCGTTCGTTCATCAGCGCCACGAACCGGCGCTCGTTGCCGGCCACGTGCACCGCCAGTGCGATCGCCGCGTCGTTGCCCGACACGAGCAGCAGGCCGTTCAGAAGCGTCTCGAGCCGCACACGCTTGCCCCGGGGCAGCACGCCCACACCTGAGCCCTGGTAGCGAAGTGCCGCCCGCGTGATCCTCACCCGCGCCCTCGGCCGCGCCCGCTCGGTGACTACGATCGCGGTCATGAGCTTCGTCAGGCTCGCCACCGGCAGCTTCGTGAGGGGGCGGTGGCGCCACAGCACCTCGCCGCTCCGAACGTCGAAAAGCAGCGCCGCGTCCGGCGGCTTGCGCATGCGCAGGTAGAAGGCGTCGACGCTGTTGAGGGGCACGTCGGGGACCGGCTGCTCCTCGACCAGGGGCGATGGCTCGCGCGAAAGCCGGGGGGCCGGTCGCCCCGGGGGCTCCCCGGAGGCGAGCGGGGCGGCCGAGACCCCGGTGGGCCGCGTGCCACCGCTGTCGTCCTCGAGCGCCACGTAGAGTGCCGCGGCGACCGTGGCCGGCGCCGCCAGCAGCGCCAGCAGCAGCGCGAGCAGCGGCCCGCGCCGCCTTCGCCGGCGCCGGCCGCCCTGGAGGGCGCTACTCATCGGGCGGCGCCGAGGTCAGGGCCCCGAGCACCCCGAATCCCAGCAACGCCAGCACGATCAGCGACGCGATCACCAGAACGTCGACCCCCTCCCGCACCGCGACGGACACGGTGAGGAACCCCAGCAGGCAGATGATCGCCAGGCTGGCGACGAGGACTAGCGTGCGCGTCATCAGTACACGGGCAGCCGCCGCGGCGCGTCGTAGTCCTCGTGCACGTCGTTCGCGAACAGCTTGATCAGCGCCAGCCCGAACACGAAGCCGCCGATGTGGGCGAAGTACGCCACGCCCCCGCCCCCGACGGGCTGGGCGACCTCCGACGCCCCGTACGCGAGCTGCAGGAGGAACCAAAGCCCGAGCACGATCAGCGCCGGCAGTGTGACCACCGTGAAGAAGATGATGATGAAGATCACCGTGACCACCCGCGCGCGCGGGTAGAGGATCGCGTAGCCGCCGAGCACTGCCGCAATCGCTCCGCTGGCGCCGACCGTCGGCACCGCCTCACTGGGTCCCACGAGCACCTGGGCCGCGAGCGCGGCCACTCCTCCGCCGAGATAGAACAGGATGAAGCGCAGCCTGCCCATCGAGTCCTCGATGTTGTTCCCGAAGATCCACAGGAACAGCATGTTTCCCCCGAGGTGCAGCAGACTGCCGTGGAGGAACATCGAGGTGAAGATCGTGAGCCAGGTGGACGGCTGCTCGGGAGCGCCCTCCGGGACGCCCTCCCGGCCCTCGCAGATGAGCTCGCCGCCCGCGGAGACCCCGCACTCGTCGCCGGGGTGCGTCACCTCGTAGGGGATCGCCCCATAGTCGACCACCACCTCGTTGCCGGTCTCGCCGAGCGAGAAGCCCCCGCGCTCGAAGACGAAGTACACGATCACGCACGCGGCGATGATCGCCACGGTCAGGATCGGGAAGCGGCGGGTCGGTATGTCGTCCTTCAGGGGGAACACCGGGCGCCCGCCATAATGACTGAGAGGCATGGCGGGCAGGACCGCGCACCCCTACGACGACACCGACGTCATCGACGAGCGTGCGCCGCGGGTCAACCAGGCGTTCGTCGGGTCGCTCTCGCTGCTTGCGTTCGTGCTCGGACTGGAGTGGCTGCCGGGGCTGGTCGGCCTCCAGCTGCTGATCGGGCTGACGCTCGGGCGTCGCTGGTGCCTGTGGTGCGTCCTCTACTTCGAGGTGATCCAGCCACGCTTCGGCGAGGGGCCGATAGAGGACTCCCGCCCACCGCGGTTCGCGAACATGGTCGGCGTCCTCTTCCTGGGCTCGGCCACGCTCGCGTTCGTGCTCGGCGCGCCGGCGGTGGGCTGGGCGCTGACGCTGATCGTCGCCGCCCTCGCGCTGCTGTCGGCGACCACCGGCTTCTGCGCCGGGTGCCACATGTACCGCCTCGGAGCTCGCCTGCGCGGGATCTCTCCGCGCCACGTCGGCCGGGTGGACCCCGCCGACTTCGGGCTGACCGGAGACGGGGTGCTCGAGTTCACCCATCCGCTGTGCACGGATTGCCGAGGCTGGGAGGAGCGCTTGCGCGCCCAGGGCCGGCCGCCGGTCCTGGTCGACGTGTCGGAGCGCCCCGAGCTGGCGCGCAAGTACGGAGTGGCGATCGTCCCGACCGTGGTCTCGGTGGCCGGCGACGGCACCGTGCTGAAGCGCCTGGCGCCCTGAACGGCGCTAGCGCACGTCCAGGTACTCGATCGCGTCGGAGAAGTGGAAGCCCGGCTGGGGTCCGCCCTGGATCGAGAACACGCGGTTGCGCAGCGCGGCCCCGCCCAGCCCGTGGCGCGGCGTTCGCATGTCCGGCAGCCGCCGCCAGCGGCGCGTGCGCGGGTTGAGCAGCTCGACCTCGCGGAT
>DATACN010000191.1:0-2171 GCA_036258995.1 Thermoleophilaceae bacterium
GTTCTTTAGGTCCCTCGCCCGGCCTGGACGTTTGTCCTAGGGTGTCGCGCCCATGCCCCCGGCCGCCATCCTGGACGTCGACGGCACGCTCGTCGACACCAACTACCAGCACGCGATCGCGTGGTACCGCGCCTTCCGCCGTAACGACGTGGTGCTGCCGGTCTGGCGCATCCACCGCCACATCGGCATGGGCGGCGACCACCTGGTGAAGGCGCTCGCGGGCCAGGAGGTCGATCGCGAGAAGGGCGACGACATCCGCGACGCCGAGAAGGAGCTCTACGGCGAGCTGATCGAGGAGGTGCAGCCGCTCGACGGGGCCACGGGCCTGATCCGCGACCTCAAGGAGCGCGGTCATGCCGTGGTGCTCGCCAGCTCGGCCAAGGACGACGAGGTCGAGCACTACGTGGACCTGCTCGGGGCCCGCGACGTGGCCGACGACTGGACCACCTCGGGCGACGTCGACGCCACGAAGCCCGAGCCCGACCTCGTCCAGGCCGCCGTCGAGAAGGCCGGCGGAGGCGAGGCCGTGATGGTCGGGGACTCGACATTCGACTGCGAGGCGGCTCAGCGAGCGGGGCTCGAGACGGTGGCGGTCCTCACCGGCGGCTTCTCCGAGCAGGAGCTGAAGGACGCCGGGGCGGTCGTCGTATTCGAGTCGATCGAGGACCTGCGTGCCTCGATCGACAAGACGCCGCTGGCCGGCTAGTCCACGATGCCCGACCGGTAGGCCAGGACCACGGCCTGCACGCGGTCGCGCAGCTCGAGCTTCCGGAGCACGTGGGTGATGTGCGTCTTGACGGTCGTCTCGCTGATGTAGAGCTCCCGGGCGATCTCGGCGTTCGAAAGGCCGCGGGCGATCAGCCTGAACACGTCGAGCTCGCGCTCGGTCAGCTCGTCCAGGCCAGGCGGTCGGGCGGGCTCGGGGATGCGCGTGAACTGCCTGATCACGCGCTTCGTGATCGCGGGTGACAGAAGCGCATCGCCCTCCGCCACGGTCCGGATCGCCGCCAGCAGCTGCTCAGGCGGGTCGTCCTTGAGCACGAACCCGCTGGCGCCGGCGCGAAGGGCCTCGTACACGTACTCGTCGAGGTCGAAGGTCGTGAGGATGAGGACCCGCGCGGCCTCGTCGGCCGCGAGTATCCGCCGGGTCGCCTCGAGGCCGTCGAGCTCGGGCATGCGGATGTCCATCAGGACGACGGTGGGGTCGAAGCGGGTGGCCTTCTCCACCGCCTCGAGGCCGTTCGTGGCCTCGGCCACGACCTCGATGTCCTCCTCGCCGGACAGCAGCATCCGGAAGCCGGCCCTGACCATCGACTGGTCATCGGCCACGAGCACGCGGATCATCGGCTGTCCCCGCCCAGGGGCAGGCGGGTGCTGAGGACGAAGCCGCCCTCCGGCGCGGTACCCGCGCTCATCTCGCCGCCGTAGATCTTGACCCGCTCGCCGATGCCTACCAGGCCGTGCCCCAGGCCGTCGCCCTTCGAATCGCCGAGCCCGTCGTCACGCACCTCGATCCGCACCTCGTCGGCCGAGTAGCGCACGGTCACGTCGGCCACGCTGGCATGCGCGTGCTTGAGGGCGTTGGTCAGGCCCTCCTGAACGATCCGGTAGGCGGACAGGTCGAGCGCGCGGGGGAGCGGGAAGGGATCGCCCTCGACCTGAAGCCGGACGGGGAGCCCTGCACGCTCCACCTCCTCCACCAGCGAGTCGAGACTGTCGAGGCCCGGCTCCGGCGCGAGCTCCACCTCGTCGCCGTTGCGCCGCATTGCCCCCAGCAGACGGCGCATCTCCACGAGCGCGGTGCGGCCGGCCTGCTCCACCCGTCCGAGCGCCTCCTTGTCCTCGGCGACGTCGTCGGGCAGCTTGTGCCGGACCGCCCCGATCTGGAGCACCATCACGCTCACGGCGTGCGCGACCACGTCGTGGAGCTCGCGCGCGATGCGGGCGCGCTCCTCGGCTACGGCAATCCGAGCCGCCGCTTCGCGCTCGAGCTCGGCGTAGGTCGCACGCTCCTCGGCCGCCTCGGCTTGCACGGACCGCTCCCGCAGGGCGAACCCGGCGAGCCAGGCGATCGCGAACAGGAGCGGAATGAAGACGAAGTCGCCCGTCGCGCTATCGGGGTTGTTGTAGACGGTGATCGCCGCGCCGCTAATCACGAGAGCAAGGCCGGC
>DATACN010000192.1:0-6193 GCA_036258995.1 Thermoleophilaceae bacterium
GGTCTACGTGAACCTGGGCCGCGGCGAGATGCTCGCGGGGCGCCGCCTCGATGCACTGCTCGCCGCCTACCGTCTCGGCGCGCGGGTCGCCTGGCGGCGGCTGGCGGGGGCCGGCCAGCGCGCCGGCCTCGAGCCGCGGACGCTCTACCTCCTGGCCGAGTCGATCTTCGCCTACATCGACGAGCTCTCCGGGGACTCGATCGAGGGGTACGCGCGCGAGCAGGCGGCCGCCGCCGGTGAGACGCAGCGACGCCGCCGCCGGCTGGTCGCGTTGCTGGTGCAGGACCCGCCCGCCGACCGCGCCGCGATCGAGGCCACCGCGGCCGAGGCGGGCTGGTCGCTGCCGCGAACCCTGGCGGCGCTGGCGGTGGAAGGGAACGACGCCGACCGCCTGGCGACCCGGCTCGGGCGCGACGCGCTGGTGGCGCCCACCGGCGGCGCTTCGGGCCCCCAGTCGGCGGGCCCGGCCATCCTCTGCGCTCTCGTAGCCGATCCCGACGCCCCGGGGCGGCGCGCCCAGCTAGAGGCGGTCCTCGACGGCCGGCCTGCCGCCCTCGGCCCGACCGTGCCCTGGCCCCGCGCGGCCCTGAGCTTCGACCGCGCCCGCTCCACCCTGCTGCTGGACGGCGAGCCGCAACAAGGCCTTGCGGTCGCGGGCGAGCGGCTGGTCGATCTCATGATGACCACCGACCCCCAGCTGACCGCCGACCTCAAGGAGCGGTCGCTTGCTCCGCTGGAGGCCGAGACCGAGCGTTCGCGGGAGCGTCTTGCCGCGACGCTCGACGCCTGGCTGCGCCACCGCGGCCGGACCGAGGAGGTCGCGCGGGCGCTGCACGTGCACCCGCAGACCGTGCGCTACCGGCTCGGCCGGCTGCGGGAGCTGTTCGGCGATCGCCTCGACGATCCCGAGGGCCGCTTCGAGCTGGAGCTGGCGCTGCGCGCCCGTACGTACGCCTCCTCCCACTCGGAGTAGCATCGCCGGGGAGATGGCCGGAGCCCTGGATGGCCGCGTGGCCGCGATCACCGGCGCCTCCTCGGGGATTGGGGAGGCCACGGCGCTGGAGCTGGCGCGAGCCGGCGCGGCCGTGGCGGTGGGCGCGCGGCGCAGGGACCGGCTGGAGCGGCTCGTGGAGAAGATCGAGGCCGACGGCGGGCGCGCACTCGCCATCGAGGTCGACGTGTCCGACGAGCACCAGGCGCGCTCGTTCGTCGAGACCGCACACCGCGAGCTCGGCGGCCTGAGCATCCTCGTCAACAACGCAGGCGTCATGCTGCTCGGCCCCGTCGAGGGCGCGGACCTCGAGCAGTGGCGCCGGATGGTCGACGTGAACGTCTACGGCGTCCTCTACTGCACCCACGCCGCCCTGCCGCTCATGCGGGAGGGAGGGGGAGGGGACATCGTCAACGTCTCCTCCGTGGCGGGCCGCCGGGCCGACGCGGGCGCGGCCGTCTACAACCTCACGAAGTTCGGGCTCACCGGCTTCACCGAGGCCTTGCGGCAGGAGGCACTGCACGCGGACATAAGGGTGACGGGAGTCGAGCCCGGCCATGTCGAGACCGAGCTCCAGGCCCACAACACCGACCCGCTCGTGCGGCAGACCCTCGAGCGCGCCCGCGAGCGAATCGGGACGCCCTTGACGGCGGAGGACATCGCCCGCGCGATCACGTACGCGGTGTCCCAGCCGCCGCACGTGTGCCTGAACGAGATCCTGGTCAGGCCGACCGGGCAGCGGAACTAGTAGTGGCGTACAAGCGTACGTGATAACGTACGCGCCCCATGGCTCGCACCATCTCCGCAAACGGGGCGGTGGGCGCCCGCGTTCGCGCGCTAAGGGAGGGCCTCGGCCTCTCGCTTCGTGAGCTGGCCGACCGCAGCGGGGTCTCCGCGCCGATGCTCTCGCAGGTCGAGCGGGGCGAGACCAGTCCGACGCTCGCGGTGGCCGAGCGGATCGCCACCGGCCTCGAGCTGAGCTTGTCCCAGCTACTGCGTCTGGACGAGGGCGACGGCGTGGACGTGGTGCGTCGAGCCGACCGGATCGCCGGCGGTACGAGGGGCCACCGCTACGAGGTGCTGACCCCGTCGCGCCCGGGGCAGCGTGCCGAGGTCTCGTTGCACGCGCTGCGGCCGGGCGCCGCTACCGGGGGGCCGGCCGACCCGCCCAGGCACGAGCCGGGAGCACGCGAGACCGCGGTGGTGCTCGAAGGCCTCGTCCGGCTGCACTGCGATGGCGCCGTGCACGAGCTCGAGGAGGGCGATGCGGTCACCTTCGACGCCGACCTTCCACACCACTTCGAGAACCCCGGCGCCGAGCCGGCGCGCTTCTATGCGGTGGTAGCGGCCGGACTGCGCAGGAGCTGATGGCGAAGACCCTGTTCGACAAGATCTGGGAAGCCCACGAGGTGGCCGAGGGGCTGCTCTACGTCGACCTGCACCTCGTCCACGAGGTCACCTCGCCGCAGGCCTTCGAGTCGCTTCGCCTCGCCGGCCGCAGCGTGCGCCGCCCCGACCGTACGCTCGCCACCGCCGATCACAACGTGCCGACCGACGGCTCCACGGCGGCCGCGCAGATCCGCGACCGGCTGTCGCGGGTGCAGGTCGAGACGCTCGAGCGCAACTGTCGCGAGTTCGGGATCCCGATCCACTCGCTCGGCTCGGACCACCAGGGGATCGTGCACGTGATCGGCCCCGAGCTTGGCCTCACCCAGCCGGGGATGACGGTCGTGTGCGGCGACTCGCACACCGCGACCCACGGGGCCTTCGGCGCGCTCGCGATCCCCATCGGTACGAGCGAGGTGGAGCACGTGTTGGCCACCCAGACCCTCCAGCAGAAGAAGCCGCGGGCCATGCGCGTCCGCTACACCGGAGAGCTCGGCTACGGCGTGACCGCCAAGGACCTGATCCTCGGGACGATCGGCCGCCTGGGAGTCGACGCGGGGATCGGGCACGTCATCGAGTACGCGGGCGCCCCGGTCGAGCGCCTCTCGATGGAGGGGCGGATGACCGTCTGCAACATGACCATCGAGGGCGGCGGCCGGGCGGGGGTGGTCGCTCCCGACGACACCACCTTCGAGTGGGTCGAGGGCCGGGCCGCGGCCCCCGATCCGCTTCCGCTCGACGAGTGGCGCGAGCTGCGCACCGACGACGGCGCGAGCTTCGACCGGGAGGTCGAGATCGACGCGTCGGAGCTCTCGCCGCAGGTCACCTGGGGGACGACGCCCGGCATGGTGGTCGAGGTGACCGGCGCGGTGCCCGAGCCGAGCGACGACGGCGAGCAGCGCGCGCTCACGTACATGGCGCTCGAGCCGGGCACTCCGATTCAGGAGATCAAGCTCGACCGCGTGTTCATCGGCTCCTGCACCAACTCGCGGATCGGCGACCTGCGCGAGGCCGCCGAGGTCGTGCGCGGCGGGCGTGTCGCGGCCAACGTGGACGCGATGGTCGTTCCCGGTTCGCAGCGGGTGAAGGCGCAGGCCGAGCAGGAGGGGCTCGACGAGGTCTTCCGCGCGGCCGGCTTCGACTGGCGCTCGGCGGGCTGCTCGATGTGCCTGGGGATGAACCCCGACATCGCCGCGCCCGGCGAGCGGGTGGCCTCGACCTCCAACCGCAACTTCGAGGGGCGGCAGGGCCGCGGCGCGCGCTCCCACCTGGTCAGCCCGAAGATGGCCGCAGCCGCGGCGCTCGAGGGCCACTTCGTCGACATCCGGAGTTGGCGGTGAACCCGGTCTCGGTCATCAGGGGGCCGATCTCGGTGTTGCGCCGCAGCGACGTCGATACCGACCAGATCATCCCCAAGCAGTTCCTCAAGAGGGTGGAGCGCACGGGGTTCGGCCAGTACCTGTTCTACGACTGGGCCAAGGAGCCAGGCTGGGACCTCGACCCCAACCCGATCCTCGTGACCGGGCGAAACTTCGGCTGCGGCTCCTCGCGCGAGCATGCGCCCTGGGCGCTCGAGGACTTCGGCTTCAAGGCGATCGTCGCCCCGTCCTTCGCCGACATCTTCGCCACCAACTGCACCAAGATCGGCCTGCTCCCGGTCGCTTTGCCCGAGGAGGAGGTCGAGGCCCTCATGCAGGCGACCGAGGCGGAGATCGACCTGGCGGAGGAGGTCGTGCGCTTCGACGGCCGCGAGGTGGGGTTCGAGATCGATCCGGAAACCAGGCGGCGCCTGCTCGAGGGGCTCGACGACATCGGGGTCACGCTTCAGCAGGCAGACGCGATCGACCGCTACGAGCGCGAGCGGGAGCGCGCCGGCCCGGTCACCGTGTCGCTGTGACGACCCGCGCCTGGGACGCCGAGACCTACGACCGCGTTTCGGACGTGCAGGTGCAGTGGGCCCGGAATGTGCTGGACCGGTTGCCGCTCGACGGTGACGAGACCGTGCTCGACGCCGGCTGCGGCAGCGGCCGGGTGACGGCCCTGCTGGTGGAGCGGCTGCCGCGCGGCCGGGTGATCGGCGTCGACTCCTCGGAGGACATGGCCGAGCATGCCCGCGAGGCGCTCGGCGACCGCGCCAGGATCCTGACCGCGGACTTGACGGAGCTGGAGCTCGACGAGCAGGTCGACGCGGTGTTCTCGAACGCGGTCTTCCACTGGATCGCCGACCAGGAGCGCCTGTTCCAGCGCCTGTTCGCGGTCCTGAATCCGGGCGGGCGCCTGGTGGCCCAGTGCGGTGGGGAGGGCAACCTCCGCGGCTTCCTCTCCCTGGTCGACGAGGTCGCCGCGACCGATCCGTTCGCCTCCCATCTGAAGGGCTTCACGCGCACATGGGACTTCCCGGGCGCGAAGGAGACCGAGGTCCGCATGCGGCGTTCCGGGTTCGATCCCGCACGCGCGTGGCTCGAGCCGAGCCGCGTGAGGCCCGAGGAACCCGACGCGTTCCTCAGCACCATCTGCCTCGGCGTTCATTTGGAGCGGCTTCCGGAGGAGCTGCACGATCCCTTCGTGTCGGAAGCCCTCGCGCGCGCCGGCGAGCCGCTCGACCTCGACTACGTGCGTCTCAACCTGGAGGCGCGCAGGCCGTGAGGATCGTCACGCTGCCGGGCGACGGGATCGGCCCGGAGATCATGGCGGCAGCCGAGCAGGTGCTCGAGCGGCTCGGCGAATTCGAGCTCGACGAGCGGCTGATGGGCGGGGCCTCGATCGACGCCCACGGGAGCGCCCTCACCGACGAGGTGCTCGAGGCGTGCCGCTCGGCCGACGCGGTGCTTCTGGCGGCGGTGGGAGGGCCGAAGTGGGACTCGACCCGCCCAGACGCGCCGCGACCCGAGCAGGGCCTGCTCGGACTGCGCAAGGGATTGGGCCTCTTCGCCAACCTGAGGCCGGTCCGGCCCAGCCCGGCGCTGCTCGACGCGAGCCCGCTCAAGCGCGAGCACGTGGAGGGGACCGACCTGCTGGTGGTGCGGGAGCTGACCGGCGGCATCTACTTCGGCGAGCGTGGCAGGCAGGACGGCGAGGCCTTCGACACCTGCGTGTACTCGGCGGAGGAGGTGGAGCGGATCGCCCGCGTGGCCTTCAAGCTGGCGCGGCGCAAGGTGACGAGCGTCGACAAGGCCAACATCCTCGACACCAGCAGGCTGTGGCGCGAGGTCGCAGAGCGGGTTGCGGGGGAGCACTCGCAGATCGAGCTCGAGCACCTGCTGGTCGACAACGCCGCCATGCAGCTCGTCGCGCGCCCCGTTCAATTCGACGTGATCCTGACCGAGAACCTGTTCGGCGACATCCTCAGCGACGAGGCGGCCATGCTGACGGGATCGCTCGGGATGCTGCCGAGTGCCTCGCTGGGCGATGGCGGGCCGGGGCTGTTCGAGCCGGTGCACGGCTCGGCGCCGGACATAGCCGGGACGGGGAAGGCGAACCCGCTGGCCATGTTCGGCTCCGTCGCCATGATGCTGCGCTACGGACTCGGAATGGATGACGCCGCGACAGCACTAGAATCGGCCGTCGACCGCGCGCTCGGGGATGGCCTCCGAACGCCCGACCTCGGCGGCGACGCCACGACAGAGGACGCCACCCGGGCGGTCCTCGCGAACCTGTAGGAGCACGGCAGTGGATCACGCGGACCTCATCTGGATGAACGGGGAGTTCGTCGGCTGGGACGACGCGAAGGTGCACGTACTCACCCACGCGCTCCACTACGGCACGGCCGTCTTCGAGGGCATCCGCGCCTACGAGACCGAACGAGGGACCGCGATC
>DATACN010000193.1:0-1717 GCA_036258995.1 Thermoleophilaceae bacterium
CAACCAGAAGCGCGGCGGCGTCGGCGTGATGGGCATGGACATGAAGGACGAGGACTACATCGAGCACCTCTTCGTCTGCTCGACGCACGACTACCTGCTGTTCTTCACCAACCGCGGGAAGGTCTACCGCCAGAAGGTCTACGAGCTCCCGGAGGCCTCGCGTACGGCCAAGGGGCGCGCGCTCGTCAACGTGCTGCCGCTGCGCGAGGGCGAGTTCGTCCGCGCCGTCCTCTCCACGCGCGACTTCTCCGAGGGCAAGTACCTGGTCTTCGCCACCAAGCAGGGCCAGATCAAGAAGACCGAGTTAATGGCCTACAACACGCCGATCAAGGCCGACGGCATCATCGCGATCAAGATCCGCGACGACGACGAGCTCGTGGCCGTGCGGCGCACGAGCGGCGACGACGACATCATCATGGTCTCGCGCTCTGGCCAGGCCGCGCGCTTCAGCGAGAAACAGGCGCGGCCGATGGGGCGCGATACCGGCGGCGTGCGCGGCATGAACGTCTCGCGGGGCGACAACCGCGTCTTGGCCATGGACGTTGTGCGGCCCGACACCGAGCTGCTGGTGGTCACCGAGAACGGCTACGGCAAGCGCACCGACATCGAGGAGTACCCGCGCAAGGGCCGCGGCACGATGGGGGTCAAGACCGCCACCCTCACCGACAAGAAGGGCGGCTTGGCCGGTGCTCTGATCGTGCGCGAGCACCAGGAGCTCGTATTCATCTCCCAGAACGGGATGGTGCAGCGAACCGGCGTGCGCGGAATCTCCAAGCAGGGCCGCCCCGCCCAGGGCGTGCGGGTCATGAACCTGCGCGACGATGACACCGTCAGCGCCGTGGCGCTGGTGATGGAGCAGTCCGCCGACACCGCGGCCGCGGTCCGGGAGGGCATCGAAGAGGCCTCCGCCGACGGCTCGACCACCTCCGCCGACGGCGAAGCGCCGGGCACGGAAGGCGCGAAGCCTGCCGGTAACGGGAGCGAGCCCGCCGGCTGATCCCCGCCCCCGCCCGCCGCCTGTGCTTCAATGGGCGGACCAGGGAAAGGAGGTGGTCCTAGCTTGAGTGACAGACGTTTCGGGACCCTGGAGGTGTCCGGCCGCTAGACCGGAGCTGGGCCCCGTCTAACGGAGTCCAACCCGAGACACCGTCGGCAGCGCAGGCTGGGAGTGGTCCCTCCGGCCCTGGCGAATCAGCCTGACGACGCGCCGCCGGTCTGGTCCAGCGATTTGTGAGCGAGGGGCGTCCCGTCGGGGCGCCCCTCGTGCTTTCCGGACGCTTGGGCCGCGTGAGCTACGGCTGCTGGTCGGCGCCGGTGCCGCCGGCCCCGCCGGTGTCCTGCTGGTTCTCGAGGTCCTCGACTCGCTGCTGGAGGTCGTCGAGGTCGGTGCGGACCGCTTCGGCGTCGTCTTGCGCGCCCGAGGCGCGGGTCTCGGCCTGGCGCAGCCTGCGCTCGAGCCTGCGGGTGTCCTCCGAGGTCGGCAGCTCGTCGATCCGCGACTCGAGCTCGTCCACCCGCTCGTTGACGTTCTCCTGAAGGCGGTTCAGCTGGCCGACGGTGGCGACGCTCGGATCCCGCTTGTCGTCCTGGCCCACCTCGAGCAGGGCGATGATCGCGATCGCGCTGGCCGCGACCGCCCACACGCCGGTCACGACGAGCCAGCGGCGGAGGCTGCGCACCTCGCCGAGGGTGGCCGGCCGGGCGTCGTCCTCGTCGG
>DATACN010000194.1:0-7917 GCA_036258995.1 Thermoleophilaceae bacterium
ATGGCAGCGGGCCGCTGATCGGCACCATCCAGGACGTCTCCGAGCGGCGCCGCACCCAGATGGCGCTGGAGGCGAGCGAGCGCCGCTACCGCGCGCTGGTCGAGCAGGTGCCGGCGGTCGTCTACACAGCCGGGCTCGGGCCTGAGGGAGCGTGGGAATTCGTCAGCCCCTACGTCGAGAAGATGCTGGGACACCCCGCGCGCGACTGGACCGGGAACGCGGCGCTCTGGTACGCCTCGATCCATCCCGACGACCGCGAGAGCGCCCTCGCCGACGAGCAGAAGCTCGCGGGACCGGGCGACCAGCTTCGCTCCGAGTACCGGATGATCGCCAAGGACGGGCGCGTGGTGCACGTGCTCGACGAGGGCACGGTGATCGAGGACGAGAACGGCGAGCTGCGCCTGCAGGGCGTCGTCCTCGACGTGACCGAGCACCGGCAGGCCGAGCGGGCGCTGCGCGAGACGCACGACCGGACCCAGCAGATCCTGGACAACTCACCGCTGCTCGTGTTCGCCATGGGACGCGACCACAAGTTCCTGCTGGTCAACCGCCAGGTCGGCGAGGTCTTCCGCGCCGAGCCCGAACAGCTCATCGGACACGACGGCAGCGCCTTCATTCCACCTGACATGTTCGAAGAGCTGCTGGCCCAGGACGCGCATGTGATGGACACCGGCGAGCCGCTGGAGGTAGAGGTGACGCTCCCGACGCCGGGCGGCGATCGTTCCTACCTCGTGCACAAGTTCCCCCTCCGCGACGGGGAGGGCGCCGTCTACGGGATGGGCGGGGTCGCCGCCGACATCACCGACCGCAAGGCGCGCGAGGAGGCGCTCCGTGCCCGGGTCGAATGGAGCGCGCGCATCCGCCATGCGATCGACGCCGACCGGTTCGTACTGCACGCGCAGCCGATCGTCGACCTCGCAAGCGGCGAGCTCGTCCAGCAGGAGCTTCTCCTGCGCATGGTCGGCGACGACGGGGACCTGATCATGCCGAGCGAGTTCCTGCCGGCGGCCGAGCGCTTCGACCTGGCGCCCGCGATCGACCGCTGGGTGGTCCGGCGCGCGAGCCGGCTGGCGCGGGACCGGCGCGTTGAGGTGAACCTGTCCGGCCAGAGCATCGGCGACACGCGGCTCACCGAGCAGATCGAGGCCGAGCTGAAGCTCTCGGGCGCCGACCCCGCCAACCTGGTCTTCGAGATCACCGAGACCACGGCGGCCAAGGACCTCGGGAAGGCGCGCGAGCTGGCGGACCGCCTGACCGGCCTCGGCTGCGGCTTCGCGCTCGACGACTTCGGCACCGGCTACGGCAGCTTCACCTATCTCAAGCACCTGCCGGTGAGCTACCTGAAGATCGACATGGAGTTCGTGCGCGACATCGCCGACGATCCCGCCGACAGGCAGGTGGTGAGGGCGATCGTGGACGTGGCGCGCAACTTCGACATCAGGACGATCGCCGAGGGCGTCGAGTCGGAGGCCACGCTGGAGCTGCTGCGCGAGCTCGGCGTGGACTACGCCCAGGGCTACCACCTGGGCCGCCCCGAGCTCGTTACCGCCTAGGACGCCAGCTCGAGCGGCGCGTCGCGGAAGTCCTCCGCGACGTCCTGGAGGATCTGGAGCATGGCCTCGCTGGCGGGCGAGGCGTAGTCGGCGGGAAGCTGCGCCCCCCAGATGTTGCGCACCGGCGCATCCGACAGCTTGCGCACCACGACCGACGGGTGCACCGTGGCCAGGGCGAGCCGCGGCAGCATCGTCACGCCGACGCCGGCGGCGACGAGGGCCTGCGCCGCCAAGGTCTCGTCGGCCTCGAACGCGATGCGAGGCTCGAAGCCCGCGTCCTGGCAGATCCGGTTGGTGATCACGCGGCAGCCCCAGTCGTCGCTGGACGCGATCCAGGGCTCCTCGGCCATGTCGCTCACGCGCAGCCGGCGCTTGTCGGCGAGGGGATGCCCCTTCGGGAGGATCACGTCGTAGGGGTCTTCGATCAGCCGGGTGAGCTCGAGCTCGCCGTCGAGCATCCCCGGGATGCGCGGGAAGTCATAGACGAGCGCCAGGTCGATATCGCCGCTGTGCAGGCGCTCGCTGGCCACGTCGGGCTCGGCCTCGACCATGCTCAGGTCCACGTCGGGGTGACGGTCGTGGAACACCTTGACCGCACGCGGGACGAGGGTCGCCCCCGCGCTCTGGAAGCACGCCAGGCGCAGGCGGCCTCCGCGCAGGCCGGCGATGGCAGCAAGCTCCTCCTCGGCGCGGTCGAGGCGCGCCAGAATGGCGTCGGCGTGGCTGACGAGGGCGCGGCCGGCGTCGGTCAGGCGGACGCCGCGCGGCCCCCGCTCCACGAGCTTGGCGCCGCACTCGCGCTCGAGCGCCGCGACATGCTGGCTGACGGCCGATTGGGTGAAGCTCAGCGCCTCGGCCGCGGCGGAGAACGAGCCCTGTGCGGCGACCTCGCGCAGCACCTTCATCCGGCGAACGTCGAGCATAAGGCCAGCTTATCGCAGGTCCTAGAAGGCTTCATTTGAGCTGATGGAGGGCGTATGTCATCCTCGGAGGGTGAGCCGCCGCGCCTGGATCCTCTTCGCCTTGCTGTCAGCGGCCTGGGGCGCCTCCTACATGTTCATCAAGGTCGCGCTCGACGACGGCGTGCCGCCGGCCACGATCGTGTTCGCGCGCACGGCCCTCGCCGCCCTCGTGCTGTGGCCGATCGCGGCGCGCCTCGGCGCCCTCGGGGGGCTAGGAGCCCGGCTGGGAGCGATAGCCCTGCTCGCCCTGGTGCAGGTGGCGGCGCCGTTCATGCTGATCACACTCGGCGAGCAGGAGATCTCCTCGTCGCTCGCCGGCATCCTCGTCGGCACGGCGCCGATCTTCACGTTCCTGCTGGCCTTCGCCCTGGAGGGCGAGGAGCGCGCCGGCCGCGCGAGCCTCACGGGGGTCGGGATCGGGATCGTCGGCGTGGTGCTTCTGCTCGGGGTCGACCTCGGCGGCTCCGGCGCGGCCCTGCTGGGCGGCCTGGCGGTCGTGCTGGCGAGCTTCGGCTACGCGGTCGGGTCGTGGTACCTCAAGCGCAACCTTGCGGACTACGAGCCGGTCGGCATCGTGACCGCCACGCTCGCGGCCACCGCGCTGATGGTTCTTCCGCTGGTCGCCCTCGACGCGCCCAGCGACGTGCCGTCGCTCGATGCCGCCGCCTCGCTCGTCACCCTCGGCGTGATCGGGACCGGCTTCTGCTTCGTGATCTTCTACTGGCTGATCGCCAACGAGGGCCCGGCTCGGGCCTCGCTCGTCGCCTACGTCGCGCCGGGGTTCTCGGTCATCTACGGGGTGGCCGTTCTCGACGAGTCCTTCGGGCTGGCCACCGCGCTGGGGCTGGCCCTGATCCTGGGCGGTTCCTGGCTCGCCGCCGAGGGGCGGCTACCGCGGCGCCGTAGCCGCGAGCTGGCCGCAGGCGGCATCGATGTCGCGCCCGCGGGTCAGGCGGACGGTGGTGCGGACGCCGCGGCCCTCCAGGGCGGCGCGGAAGGCGGCGATCGCCTCGCGCGACGACCCGCGGAAGCCTGACCCGGTCGGGTTGTAGGGGATCAGGTTGACCTTGAAGGCTCGCCGCGGCTCGAGCAGCGCGGCGAGCGCGAGCGCCTGCTCGTAGCGGTCGTTCACGCCGTCGAGCATCAGGTACTCGACGAACACCGGCCGGCGGCGCACCTCGTGCCAGCGCAGGCACTCCACGAGCACCTCGCGCAGCGGGTAGCGGTGGTTGACCGGCATCAGCTCCGAGCGAAGCGCGTCGTCGGCGGCGTGCAGGCTCAGGGCCAGGCGCACCGGCGGCCCCTCGAGGCGCATCTGCTGGATGCCGGGCAGCCAGCCGACGGTGGAGATCGCCGTGTTCTGGGTGGCGATGCCGAGCTCCGGGAGCCGCTCGCAGGCGGCGAGCACGGCGTCGAGGTTCATGAGCGGCTCGCCCATGCCCATGAAGACTGCGTTGCTGAGATCCTGCTTGCGCCGGAAGTGCAGCGCCTGGTCGAGGATCTCGGAGGCCGTGAGGTTGCGGCCGAAGCGCATCGCGCCGGTGGCGCAGAAGGTGCAGGTCAGCGGGCAGCCCGACTGGCTCGACAGGCAGAGCGAGCGCCGCCCGTCGCGGTAGCGCATCAGCACGGCCTCCACCGGGCGGCCCTCGTGCGTCTCGAACAAGGCCTTCTCGGTGCCGTCCGAGGAATGGGCTTCGCGGACGAGCATGAGGCTCGAGAACGGAATCTCGGTGCCGAGCCTCTCGCGCAGCTCGCCCGGCAGGTTCGTCATCTCCTCGTAGGAGGAGGCGCCCTTCGCAGCCCACTCCCAGACCTGACGGGCGCGGAAGGGCGGCTCGCCCAGCTCCTCGAGGCGCCGGCGCAGCAGGTCGAGGTCCACGCCGGCAAGTGTGCCAGCCTGACCGGGTGAGACTGGCAAGGTTCCTTGCGCACTGCGGAGTGGCTTCGCGGCGGGCTTCCGAGGAGCTCGTGCGGGAGGGACGCGTGAGCGTGGACGGCGACGTCGTCACCGATCCCGCGCGCTCGGTCGACGAGGGCAGCGAGGTGATGGTGGACGGGCGCCGGGTGTCGTTCGAGCCGCGTGAGGTGCATGTCTTGAACAAGCCGCCGGGCGTGGTCTCGACGGTCAGCGATACGCATGGGCGGCCGACGGTGGTCTCGCTGGTCCCGTCGCCCCTGCGGCTCTATCCGGTGGGGCGGCTCGACGCCGATACGACGGGGCTGCTGCTCCTGACGAACGACGGCGAGCTCGCGGAGCGACTGATGCATCCGCGATTCGGGGTGGAGAAGGTGTACCGGGCGCGACTGGCGCCCCCGGGCATCAGCGAGGTCTCGTTACGCGCCCTTCGTTCGGGCGTTGACCTCGATGACGGGCGGACCTCTCCTGCTCGCGTACGGCGGCTGGGTAAGGGAGTTGTCGAGATCGGGGTGCGCGAGGGCCGCAAGCGCCAGGTCCGTCGAATGCTCGAGGCGGTCGGGCATCGGGTTGTGGCCCTGGAGCGTGTGGCATTCGGGCCGCTGCGTCTGGGCGACCTGGGCCCTGGCGAATCACGATTGCTGTCGGATTCCGAGCTGGACCTGCTGCGGGAGGCCGCCGGGAGTCGTCAGCGGGCGCGGCGCAGGTAACGCCGGAGGGCGCGCCTGGTGCGCGTGGCGCGCTTGTCGCGCACGCCGACGTAGCGGACCCGGCCCTGTCGCAGGCCGATCAGCACCGGCGAGCCCGGGCGAGGGGTGAAGACGCGGGTCTTGCCCTCGAGCGTGACCATTCTCCCGCGCGGCAGGCGGTGCATGTGGGGCTCCGGGGATCCCGGCCCGACGCCGTGGACGCGGAACGCCCGCGAGGTGGTCAGGAGGAGCACCGCCCGCTCACCGGATCCCTCACCCAGGTCGCCGCTGCGGTCGCTGCGCTGGCCGGCCAGGAAGCGGCCGCCGCCGTCGACGCACCAACGCAGGAAGCCGCGTCGCACGCGGCGAGGCGGCCCCAGCGCGCGGCGCAGCTCGCCCTCGGAGTCGCCGATCCGCGCCGGACCGAGACGGCGCCGGGCCACGCGGCCGCCCGGAACCATGCAGCGCGAGGAGGGGCCGCCGGCGCCCTGGTAGATGCGGCCGCCTTCGCGCTTGGCCCGCTCGGCGCAACGTGGATCTGGCTCGATCGAGTTGCGGGTGCGAAAGCCGCCGGTGCCGGGTCCGAAGAACGGCTTCCACTCCTCGGGGAACCCGGGGAGCTCACGCGGGTCGCCGGTCTGGCCGCCGAAGTTGAAGTTCGTCACCCACACGCCTCCCTCGCCGCGCGCCTTGTCGAAGAAGTAGTGGCCGTCCCACTCGTAGGTCTTCGTCGACTCGTTCTCCTGCACGATCGACCCGCGCCAGTGGTCGGACTGGAAGTAGAAGCACTTCGGCGAGGCGGCGGCGACCCGCTCGGGCTCCCTCGCGAGGAACTCGACCACGCCGAGCTGCGAGACGTTCTGGCGCCGCTTGTCGAACTCGATGCAATACGGGTCCGCCTCGGGCTGTGGTCCCTTCCCGTCGAAGCCGGCCTGCTGGAGATCGCACGCGAACGGGTTGACTCCGTCCCACGGCGTCGGCGCATCGGCGGCAAGGGCGCTCGACACGCCGACAAGCACCACGACTACCACCAGCGCTCGCCCCGCTCGAGCCATGCGGCGATGGTAGGCGAATCGACGCGCCCTCCGCCGCAGTGGCGCTAGCGTGCCCGACGGTGCACGGCCCGTTCGAGGAGGAGCTGTCGAGGCGCGGGTTTCTCGGGGCGCTCGGCCTTGGGGCGCTTGTGCTGGCGGCCGGCCCCGCAGCCCGCGCGCTCGAGGCCAAGGCCCAGTCGCTGCCCGCCCTGCCCGGCTCACCGGACGCCACGATGCAAGCGTTCGCCGACACGATCATCCCGGGGCGCAAGGCCGAGCGCACCGACCTGGGCAACCCGATCCACGCCGGAGCGATCGCGGGCGTGGACCACCGTCCCGGCGCCGTGGAGGCCGACGCGCTCGCGCTATATCACCACGAGCTCGTGGGCTTCGACGCCCTCCAGCCGGGGTTCCTGGCCGATCTCGAGGCGCGCTCTCTCCCACTTGGCGGCCCGTTCCTCACGCTGCCCTTCGACCGGCGGGTGGAGGTGTGCCGCGAAGGCCTCGACTTCGCGAATCCCGAGCGGGCCGTATGGGAGGCCGCGGCCGCCGTGCCGTTCACAGCCTTCTGCGCGGCCGCACTGATTCCCGAGCAGCGGGCGGAAAAGGCCTCCGGCTACCGCGTGATGGGGCTGCCGGGTGCGGCGCCGCGGGGCTACCGGCGCTTCTCGTACCGCCGCCGGCTCGCGCGGGAGAGAACGAAGAGGGGGTACCTGGCATAGCCGAGCGCGTGGACGTGCTGATCGCCGGTACCGGCTTCGGCGGCTCGATCACGGCCTACCGGCTGGCCGAGCTCTACGCCGCGGCGGGGACCGACCCGCGCAACATCGTCGTTCTCGAGCGCGGCAAGCGCCGCAGCCACCGCGACTACCGCCAGTCGATGCACATCGAGCACCTGGCCGGCGTGTACGAGCTGATCCAGGGCGAAGGCGCCCAGATCGTGGTCGGCAACACGGTCGGCGGCGGCTCGGCGCTCTACCTGGCCGCCTCGCTGCGGGCGCCCCGCGAGACGTTCGAGCGCCGCGACCATCACCCCGAAGACGGGCCCGACCGCCGGATGTGGCCGCGCCAGATCTCGCGGCGGACGCTCAACCCCTACTACGCGCGCGCGGAACGCGCCCTGCGAGTCAACCGCCCGGGCTGGAACCAGGTCTCGAAGTCCGGCGGCCTCTGGGCCGCGACGCTGCGCGCCGCCGGCCACACCTGCGACCGCGTGCCGCTGGCGATCGACCCGATCCGCTGCGAGAACGTCAAGTGGTGCCACACCGGCTGCGTCTTCGGCGCGAAGAACACCGTGTTCACCAACTACCTGGCTAGCGCGGAGCGGCTTGGCGCGCGGGTGGTAGCCGAGACGCAGGTGGAGTCGGTGCGCCAGACGCAGGCCCGCCCGTACCGCTACGTCGTCAGCACTTCCCGCGGGGAGTACGAGTGCAAGGTGCTCGTCCTGTCCTGCGGCGCGATGGGCAACGCGCCGATCCTGATGCGCTCGACTCGGGACCTGCCGGCGCTCTCCTCCCAGCTGGGCCGGCACCTTGGCGTGAACGGCGACCACATCGCTGCGATCGAGTTCGACTCCGGCAGGGTCCGCCGGGTCCTCGGCCTGCCCGCCTACAACCACTTCCACGTCGGCAAGCCGATCACCACCATGACCTACGACTTCTGGGTCGGCCGCCGCCCCCACCGCTACGACGGCACCCGCTTCACCCTGCAGGAGATCTTCCTGTCGTCACTCACCAACTTCCTCTACGACGACGGGCGCTCACC
>DATACN010000195.1:0-4147 GCA_036258995.1 Thermoleophilaceae bacterium
GCCAGCTCGAGCACCTTCTTGGCGCGCGGGGTGAACGGGATCTGGCCGGAGGTGACCTCCTCGCCTGAGCCGACGATCCGCACCACCTGGGCGCGAACGCGCTCGACGGTGATGTCGAGCGACTCGAGCACGCGGGCGGCCAGGCCTTCCTCCTCGCGGAGCAGGCCGAGCAGGATGTGCTCGGTCCCGATGTAGTTGTGCTTCAGGATGCGGGCTTCCTCCTGCGCGAGGACGACTACCTGTCGGGCCCGTTCTGTGAAGCGCTCGAACACTTCGGCTACGGCTCTTTCTGTCGGGTGCTTCGGGTTTCGGGACTACCCGCTTCTTTCCCCCCTCATCGGCACATATGCCAGGGGGGTCAAGTCGGCCGGATGGACCCGACGCCTTGGGGCGAGTCTACCAACGCCCCCCGGCGCTCTTGCCCCCTTAATTTGAGGCTAAAACCCGCTCTTCGCGAGGTGTTTCAACCCGAGCCGTCGGGACGGCGGATGCGCGCGGCAATGCGCTTGCCCCCCTTTACGTCCCGGTAGGTCTTCCCCATCTCGGGGTCGTCCGGAAGGCCCTCGCGCTCGCCCTCGCCCACGTCGTCGACGTTCACGTCGCCCACGGCCTCGATCCGCGTGCGGACGCCCCTCTTCTCCTTGAAGCGGATCGACTTCGCCGTGTAGGACGCGGAGATCTCGAGGTCGGCGTCGCCGCGTTCGCGGTCTTCGTCCGGCTCCCGCCCGGTCACGACTTGGACCCGGAGCCCCGGCTCCGTGAGCCGCGGCCGCCGCTCCGCGATCCGCTCCCGCGGGCTCGCTTCCGGCCGCCTGAGCGCCGCTCGCCGCCGTCGTCGGATTGCTCCTGCAGCTCCTCGGCCCGCTGCTCGAGCTGCTGGGCCTGCTCGTGCAGCTGCTGCGCCTGGCGGCGCTGCTGCTCGGCCTGCTCCTGCTGGAGCTCCTCCGCCTTCTTCTTCATCTGGTCGACCTGCTGCTGGAGCTGCTCGGCCTGCTGCTCGAGCTGCTGGGCCTGCTGGCCGGGCTGAGCGGGTTGCCCGTCCTGGCCGCGCTGCGCCTGGCCGCCGCCTTGCTGTCCGGCCTGGCGGCCCTGCTGAGCGCCGCCGCCGGCCTGCTCGCCGAGCTGGCCCACGGCCTGCCCCGCCGCCTGTCCGGTCTGGCCGGCGGCCTGCCCGGCCGCCTGTCCGGTCTGACCGACGGCCTCACCGGCCGCTTGGCCGGTCTGTCCAAGCGTTTCGCCCGCGGCCTGGCCGGTCTGGCCCACGGCTTCGGTCGCGCCCTCGCCGACCTGGCCGACCGCGTCCGTCGCGCCTTCGCCGACCTGTCCGACCGCCTCGGTGGCACCCTGGCCGATGTCGCCCACCGCTTGGGTGGCCTGGCTCACGGCTCCTCCTTCGCCGACCGCTTCCTGGCCGACCTCGCCCACCTGCTTGGTGGCCTCGCTCACGGCGCCGCCCTCGCCGAGAGCCTCCTTGCCGACGTCCCCCACCTGCTGGGCGGTCTCCGTGACCGCGCCGCCCGGCCCGAGGGCCTCCTGGCCGATATCGCCGACCTCGTCGACGGCGTCCCCGACGGTGTGGACCAGATCCTTGAGGATGTCGGGGTTCCGGTCCACAGTCGTCAGGGCGCGGTCCAGGATCGCGAGCACGTTGTGAAGCCTGGCCTTGAGCAGCGCCTGCGCCTCGACGCCCTTGATCTGGAGCGCGACGCGGTCGATCTGCACATCCGCGCCGACCCCGAGCTGGAGCAGGTCCGCGAGCTTCGCCTGGAGGGCGATGCGCGCCTGCAGGTTGTCGACTTCGAGGTTGATTTCGTCGACCTTGACCTCGGGCACGTCGAGGACGACATCCGGCTCCTCGGTGCCCTCGGCGCCGTACTGCTGGAGGTCGGTCTTCTCCGCGACTTCCTTGTTCGACCGCGATCTGCTGTTGGAACCCGACTTGCTGTGCGAGCCCGATCTGCTGTTGGAACGAGACTTGCTCTTGGTTTCCGCCATCTCTCAGTCCTCCCTCAGCCGCTCATCGCCGGCGTGCGCGGCGGCCGGGGGGGCCGGGGCATCCCCTGCTCCTCGTCGCCGTCGCCGTCCTGGCGCTCCTTCTGCTGCGGCTCTTCGCGCTGTTCGCCCGTGTCGCCCTCGTCGTGCTGCTCGACCACCTCGCCGTCCTCGATCACGCCGCGCCAGGCGCCCGTCTCCTCGTCGTTGAGCTCGAGGAACGCCTTGAAGCGATGCATGTCGCCGCGCACGGCGCGCTTGACGAACCGCATCCCGCGGCCGGCCTTCTCCAGCATGCTGTCGGGGTCCACGTCGAGGTCGAGCTCGATACGCGTGAGGCGCTCGGCCAGCGGATGGAAGGTCACCACGCCGACGTGGCTGGGGCCGTTCTCGACCTCCCACTTGATGCGCTCATCGGGGTACTGCTCGATGATCCGCGCCTCGAAAGTCTTGTTGATGCCCCAGATCTTGGAGCCGAAGGTGACCGTGCAGTCGTCCTGCTGCTCGACGCGCTCCAGGCGGTGCATGAAGCGCGGCCACTCCTCGAACTGGGTCCACTGGTTGTAGGCGGTTTGCACCGGGACGGCGACGTCCATCGACTGCTGGATGGGCATCCGCCTGCCGCTGCCGGTCCCGGAGGGGGCGCCGTCCCCGTCGCCGTCACTGCCACCGCTGCCGCCCAGCGGCCCGGGAAGCACGTCGCCCGCGCTCGGCATGGCGTCGCTCACCTTGGAGCCGACCTCGTTGACGGCCTCCTTCGGGCTAGGCACCTGCAGCCTGCCGCCCAGCTTGCTCTTGGCGAGCTTCGAGATCCCCTTTCCGGCGAGCGGCGCCAGCAGCGCCAGCCCGGCGCCCGCGACGACGCCCTTGCCGCCCGAGAGTGGCCCGTCCTTGGCCTTGTCGGGAACGGGGTCGTCCAGCAGCGAGACGACCGCCTTGCGAACGTGCTGGCCAATATCGCTGGCCATATGTCCTCCCTCCGGTGATTCCTTCCCTATGCGTGGCGCTACCCGACGCCGGAAGGGACAAACGCCTGGTTAGCGCATTGCGGGGAAGAGCACGACCTCGCGGATCGACCGCTTGCCGCTCAGGATCATCACGAGGCGGTCGATGCCGATGCCGATGCCGCCCGTCGGCGGCATTCCGTGCTCCAGAGCGAAGACGTAGTCCTCGTCGAAGGGCTGTGTCTCCTCGTCGCCGGCGGCCTGGTCGCGGGCCTGCGCCTCGAAGCGGGCGCGCTGCTCATCGGGGTCGTTCAGCTCGGTGAAGGCGTTCGAGAACTCCATTCCGGCGGCGAAGCACTCGAAGCGCTCGACGAGGCCCGGCTCGGAGCGGTGGTCCTTGGCGAAGGGCGACAGCTCCTTCGGGTAGTCCATGACGAAGGTCGGCTGCTGGAGCTTCGGCTCGACGTGCTTGGACAGCAGTGTGTCCACGCGCTTTGCCCAGGTCCCCTCCCCCGGCACCTCGTCGGACCGTATGTCGATGCCCGTCTCCTCCCGGATGGCATCGCGCAGCTTCACACGCTTCCACGGCGCCGAGAAGTCGATGGGCCCGGCGTTGCCGACCTGGGAGACGACGAACCCGATCAGCTCCTCGAGCTCCGACGCGATGGTCCGGTAGTCGGCGTAGGCCTCGTACCACTCGAGCATCGTGAACTCGGGGTTGTGCTTGTAGGAGACGCCCTCGTTGCGGAAGTCCTTGCCGATCTCGTAGACGCGGTCGAGGCCGCCCACGATCAGCCGCTTCAGGTAGAGCTCGTCGGCGATCCGCAGGAACAGGTCACGGTCGAGCTTGTTGTGGTGGGTGATGAACGGCCGCGCAAGTGCGCCGCCGTAAAGTGGCTGCAAAACCGGGGTTTCCACCTCGAGGAATCCGCGCTCGTCGAGCCAGCGGCGGACCGCCGAGATCACCCGCGCGCGGAGGATGAACAGCTCGCGTGTCTCCTCGTTGGCCATCAGGTCGAGCTCGCGGTGGCGGTGGCGCGTCTCCACGTCCTCGAGGCCATGGAACTTCTCCGGCGGCGAGCTGTCGCTCAAGGCGACCGGCTGGACGCTGCTTGCCAAGTCGCTTCGCTCGCCCCCGGAGAAGTTCCACGGGCTCGAGGACGTCGAGACCCGCCACCGCCACCGCGAGCTCGACCTGATGGCCAACGAGG
>DATACN010000196.1:0-1894 GCA_036258995.1 Thermoleophilaceae bacterium
AGGAGGCCGAGCTCAGCCGGTGACCGGGTTTACTGGCTCTTCCGAGTCCCGGTGGGGTGAGCGGCGCGCCGGTGGGCGTGTGATGCGGGTGGGATAGGCGTCGACCGCGACGAGGACGCCGGCATGTTGACGGTGAGGGTGGAGTCGCCGCCGGCGCCGTTGGGCTGCCGGTCGTGCGGCGTGGTCGCCCACAGCCACGGCCGCCGCGAGGTCGTGCTGGTCGACGCGCCGTGTTTCGAGCGGCCGGTGAAGTTGGTGTGGCGCAAGCGGACCTGGCGCTGTGGCGAGCCGTCGTGCCCGGTGGGGGTGTTCACCGAGCAGGATGAGTAGATCGCCCGGCCGCGTGGGCTGCTCACGTCCAGGGCGTGCTGGTGGGCGATCGGTCAGCTGCGGCGCGAGCACGCCTCGGTGGCCTCTAGGTAGCGCGGCAGCTCGGTACGACCTGGAACACCGTGTGGAGTTCGGTCCAGCCGCTCCTGGCGGCGATGGTCGGCAGCGCCTGGGCGTACTTAGTGGGGCCACCGGACTTCTGGCCCTTCTGAGTCTCCTGCGACGCTTGCGCGTCGGCCGTGCGGGCGCGTGGTCCTCAATGGACGGGTCGCCGTTAGGGGGGCGCCGCGACTCAGATCTCCAGCCGCGACTCCTCCAGGTCGAGCTCGCGCAGGATACGGTTCGTCGCCTCGTTGGAGAGTTCCCCGTCGCTTCGCATCCGCAAGAGCGCCTCGCGCTGCGCGCTTAGCAGGTGCTGCAGCGTCCGCTGGTAGGCGAGCGTCTGGTCCTCGTACCCCTCATCCTCGATCTTCCCGGCGCGGGCCGCGAAACGGCGCTTGCGGTACTCGTAGAGGGCGCGCATCCGCTCGACCGTCTCGTCGCGGGTCCACTCCTCGCCCGCTAGGGCGTCGAGCTCCTTAAGCGCGGCTCCAGTCGCCACCAGCCGAGCGCAGACCTCCTCCTCCTCGGCGTCGGCGCCGCTGTCGCCCACCCCGAGGCGGCGGCCTGTTCGCCCTTAAGGCGAACAACAAGAGACGAACAGTCGCGGCGGCAGCGAGGCGCACCCCTAGCGTAGACCGAGGCTGATCCCCTTCCATGCTCAGAATGGTCGCCGTGGCAGACCCGAGCAGCCACAGACGCCTCGCACATGCCGCGGTGGAGGCCGCGATCAGGGTGGGTGGCGGCGACGAGGAGCGCGCGGCCAACAGGCGTTGTACGCACGCTCGGGAACCGCCCGGCGCTCTGCCGCGCGCCCTTCGCTGTCGGGCGCAGGTGAAGTGGCAGCGGCACGGCAGGACGTGACGGGAGCCGCACGGCTGGGACTACGCCCGCGGTGGCGGCCGACCGCCGGTTTCGCCGTCAAGCGGCAGCCTCGACCTGGGCTCCTGCTCGTCGTCCATGGCGATAGAGACGGTCACGCGCCGGAGACACCTCCATTCGCCTGGAAGGAGAAGGCGGGGGAACGCTGCGTTCAGCGCTGGACCCGGTAGTGCATGTGGGTGACACCGTCCTCCCCCTCGAGGATCCGGGTGCGCTCCAGCTCGATCTGCTCGGCAGCGAGGCCTTCGAACAGACGGCGCCCTTGGCCGAAGAGCACCGGGATGACATGGAGCTCGATCTCGTCGAGGACGCCGGCGGCAAGTGCGAGCTGCGCGGTTCCGGCGCCGTGGACCAGCACGTTCTTGTCGCCCGCAGCCTCCTTGGCTTGAGTCATCGCACTCGTGACGTCGTTCACGTAGGTGACCAGCGGCCACTGCCTCATATCGTCGGGGTCGTGGCGGGTGAGGATGAAGATCGGCACGCCGTCGTGGTGGTCGCCGCCCCAGCCACCCGCCGGCTCGAAGGTCCCCCTGCCGGCGACGACCGCGCCGGTGGACATCATCTCGTCGTATACCTGGCCGTT
>DATACN010000197.1:0-6546 GCA_036258995.1 Thermoleophilaceae bacterium
GAAGGCGATCAGCGAGGCCACGTTCAGCACGGCGCCACGGCCGCGCTCGACCATCGCGGGGACGAACATCCCCGTCAGCGCCACCACGGCCTCGACGTTGGTGCGGACCATCTCCGCTTCCTTCTCGGCCTCGAGCTGGACGAAAGCGCCGCCGCTTCCGAAGCCGGCGTTGTTCACGAGCACCTCGACCGTGAGGTTGCGCTTGGTCATCTCCGCCCTCAGGCGCTTGCGCGCCGATTGGCTCGCGACGTCCGCGGAGACGGTCTCCGCGCGCACCCCGTGCTCGTCCGACAGCTCGTCGGCGAGCTCGCGCAGGCGCTCCTCCCGCCGCGCGGCGAGGGTCACCCCGTGCCCGCGGCGGGCCAGCTCGCGTGCGATCTCGGCACCGATCCCCGAGGACGCGCCGGTCACCAGGCAGGTCGAGTTCGGCTCGGGCGGCGGCAGCGCCACGCCTATAGCCCTACGAACACCTGGCGACCTGTGACGCGCTGGCCGAGCCGCACCGGCCTCAGGAGGCCGAAGCGCGCAAGCGTCTGCATCCCGCCCGCCCACTGCGACAGACCCGAGCTGCGCGAGTCGCCGAACGCGTCGTTCTCGATCAGCTCCAGGTACCAGTCGATCGTCGCGCGCAGCGATTCGTCGATCGGCTCCGAGGTGTAGCCGAGCTCGCGTTCGGCCTTTCGCGACGAGAAGCGCCAGTTCTTGCCCATCAGCTCGTACGCCTCGGCCGGAACGGGGCCGGGGATGCCCACGGCCTCGCGCACCCGCCCGACCCAGGCGATCTCCGTCGGCAGCACCAGCACCGGGAAGCGAATGTCGGAAAGGTCGGCCACCCGCTGTATTAGCTGAGGCCAGGTCAGGTTCTCGCCTCCGAGGATGTAGCGCTCGCCCGGCTTGCCCTTCTCCGCTGCGAGCAGGTGCCCCCGGGCCACGTCCTCGACGTCGACGAAGTTCATGCCGGAGGCGATCACTCCCGGGAGCCGCCCCCGCAGGTAGTTGCCGATCGTCCGGGTCGACGTCTCGCCGGGCTGCGACCGGTTGACCGGCACCCCGAGCACGTAGCCGGGGTTGACGACGACGACCTCGATCCCGTGGCGCTCACCGGCCTCGAGCGCGGCCAGCTCGCCCTCGTGCTTGGAGTCCGGATACGCCAGCCCGAGCCAGTTCTCCGGGTAGTCCGTGTTCTCGTCGGCAGGGCGGCCGTCCCGGGCGGGCCCGACCGCCGAGATCGTCGAGGTGAGCACCACGCGCTTGAGTCCCTCCGCGGCAGCCGCTTCCACGGCAACCACCGGGCTGTGGGCGTTCAGGCGCCACACGCGCTCGGCCGGACTCGACCCGACGTAGCCGGCGACGTGGAAGAGGACCTCGTGGCCGCGCACCGCGCGGCGCATCGCCGCGAAGTCGAGCACGTCGGTCTTGGCCTGCCGGAAATCGACTCCCTTCAGCGCGTCCAGGCGGTCGGGGTTGCGGTAGGCCACCCGCAGGTCGTCGCCGCGCTCGGCGAGCGCGCGCGCTACGTGGGCGCCGACGAACCCCGTCGCTCCGGTGACGCAGACCTTCATCCCCCGGTTCTCCTACCCGGAATGCGCGCAGTTCAGGCGGAGGCGAGTTTCAGGGCGGCGCCGCTGGGCACTGTCAGAGCATGGGAACGCCCCGGATGATGGTGATCATGCTCGGCGCGGCCGGGGTGATCGTGGCCGCGGTTGCCGCGCTCGCGCTGGACAGCTGGGCCGTGCTGGTCGCGGTGCTGGTCGTCCACTTCGCAGTCAGCGGCGCGGTGATCGCCTACAGCCTCAAGAAGGCCGCCCAGGACGAGGGGAAGCCGGATCCCCTCACCGAGGCCCGCGTCGAGGAAGAGCAGGCCGCGAGGACCTAGCCGCCCCGCAGGGCCGGCAGCACCTGCTCGCCGTAGACGCGCAGTGCTCCATGCGGATCGGCCCCGGAGCCGTTCTGCAGGCAGACGATCGTCGCGCCGAGCTTCTCGATCTCGCGCACCCGCTCGGCATGGACGTCGGGATCCGAGGAGATGATGTATGCCTCGCGGAAATCCTCGTCTGAGACCTCCTTCTCGGCCTTCTCGTACATCGCGCGGGGGTCGTGCCAGTCGTCCGTGAAGTACTCCTCCGGCTGGGTCGCCTTCCAGACCCTCGCGCCCTCGAGGGCCTCGTCGTCGCCGGGGGCCCAGGAGAAACCGGTCTGGAGGATGATCTCACCGGGCTCCTTGCCGGCGTCCTCGCAGGCCGAGCGGTAGGCCTCGATCAGCTCCGGGGCGCTCTCGGGGTCGGCCAGCGTCCAGAGCCCGTCGCTCAGGCGGGCCGCGACGTCGGCGGCGCGAGTCCCGAATGCCGACACGTAGATGGGCGGCCGGCGCTCACCTCGCGTGTGCAGGTAGGCCTGCTTGGTGCGGTAGTAGCGGCCGTCGTGGTCGAGGCGCTCGCCGTCGAGCAGCGCGTTGATGATCTCGAGCGCCTCCTCCATGCGCTCGACCTGCTCCCCAACGGGGGGCCAGTCCATCCCGCAGGGGCTCTCGTTGAGCGCCTCGCCCGAGCCGATCCCGACGAAGGCGCGGCCGGGGAACATCTCTTGGAGCGTCGCGAACGCCTGGGCCGTGACCGCCGGGTTGTGGCGGAACACCGGCGCGGTCACGCCGGTACCGATCGGGATGCCGTCGGTGGCCTGGCCGATCGCGCCCAGCAGCACCCATGCGTGGCAGGACTCGCCCGGCTCCCACCAGGGCTGGTAGTGGTCGCTCACGTTGATGGCGTCGAAGCCGGCCTGCTCGGCCTCCGTCGCCTGGCGCACCAGGTCGGTCGGCGGGTACTGCTCGGTCGCGAGTTGCGTCCAATACCTGATCCTGGGCATAACCGGTTTGTGCCCGCGCGAGGGTCGGAACATGCGGAAAACCGATCCGCCTTCGACCCACCGCGTCAGTACGCTCCATCGCCGACTCCGTGATCGACCAGAACCAGCTCGCCGCCGCCCTGAAGCGCCTCGATCCCCGCGACTGGGAAGTGCTCGACCTGTCGCTTCGCAGGCGCGTGCCCGACGAGGCGCTGGCCCGGATCTTCGACGTGGAGCCCCAGGACGTGGCCCGGCGCCGGGCCGCCGCTGTCGAGAACCTGGCCGAGGAGCTGGGCGTTCAGCGCGGCGAGGACCTGGGCGCCGTGCTGAAGGCGCTGCTCGACACCGGCACCTGGGAATCGGCCGAGAGCGAGGGCTGGCAGGCCTTTGCCCCGCAGGGCGCCGAGGCGGAGGAGGCGCCGAGCGACGACGGGGAGGGGGGCGAGCCGGAAGCGGCGGCCCGGAGCGGCGAGGACCAAGAGTCGCCGGACGACGCGGAGGGCCGGCCGGAAGAGGAGCAGACGGCGGCCGAGGCCGCGACTGAGGAGGAGGCGCGGCCAGACGAGGAGCAGATGCGGGACGGCGACGAGCCGCCGCCGGACGAGGCTGCCGACGGCGGCGGGAACGGGGCGCGAGAACGGCGGCCCGCTTCCGAGCCGAAGACCTCGGAGACCTCCAGGCTGTTCCGGCTGACCCCCGCGCCGCCGCCGCCCGAGGAGGCGGCTCCGGAGCCGGTCAGGCTCCCGAGCGCCGGCCCTGCCCTGGACGAGGAGGAGGAGGAGCGGAAGCCGCCTCTCGCGCCTCCGGACCCCCCGCCGAAGCCGACGCCGGTGGTGGCTCCGGTAAACGGGACGCTGCCGCCGCCGAGCGGGCCGGTACTCGAGATGCTGGCCGAGCGCGAGGACGAGGGCGCCAGGGTCCCCCTGCGCTCGCCCTGGCTCTGGGCGCTGGCGGGCGGCCTCGGAGCCGCCGGGCTGTTCGCGGCCGGATACGTGGGGGCCACCCAGTTCGGCGACAGCGAGACCTCCTCGTCGGAGGGCGCCGGCGGCGCCCCGCGCCACTTCCTACCCGCGGACGGGGGGCCGATAGCGGCGCCCTTTCCGTCGGACCCCCGCAGCACCTCGTGCTACTCCATCGCGTACGTGCGCAGGCCCGTCACCCTCTACCGCCGGCCCGGCGGCAGGCCCAAGCTCGAGATCCCGGCGCGCACCGAGTGGCGCTCTCCACGGGTGCTGAGCGTCGTGCGCAAGCGCGGCGACTGGCTGGCGGTGCTGGCGCCGGAGCTCGCCAACGGCGAGTGGGGCTGGATGCAGGCCGACCAGGCCGCGTCGATCGACTGCGTGCGCTGGTCGCTCCACGCGGACCTCTCCCGTCGCCGGCTGTTCGTCCGCAGGGACGGTCACACGGTGCGCCGCTTCACGATCGCCATCGGGAAGAGGAGCAACCCCACGCCGAAGGGGCGGTTCGCGGTCACCGACAAGCTGCGGGTTACCGACCAGGGCTCGCCCTACGGCTGCTGCGTGCTGGCCCTCACCGGGCACCAGACGAAGCTGCCCCCGGACTGGCCGGGCGGCGACCGCCTGGCTGTGCACGCCACGTCGGACCTTGGGAGCATCGGCAGGCGAGCCAGCCTCGGCTGCATGCGGATCACGACGAGGCAGGCGGGGTGGCTCATCCGGACCGTGCCGCTCGGCAGCCCGATGTTCATCCGGCGCTGATCTCACGGAAGCGGCCCGCACTACGTTTACTTGGGTGTGAGCCTGCCGCCCTTCCAGTCCCTGCTGGACAGCCACCGCTCCGACGTCTACCGCTTCCTCGTGGCCAGCGTGGGGCCCGTGGATGCCGACGACTGCTTCCAGGAGACCTGGATCGCCGCGCTGCGCGCCTACCCGCGGCTCAAGCGCGGCGACAACCTGCGTGCTTGGCTGCTTCGGATCGCCCAGCGCAAGGCGATCGACTCGCACCGGGCCCGCGGCCGGCGAGCGCGGCCCTCGGACTCACTCCCCGACACGGCCGCTCCTGAGCAGATGGCCGACGGCGAGCCCGAGCTCTGGGCCGCCGTGAGAGAGCTTCCCCCCAAGCAGCGCACGGCCGTGTTCTGCCGCTCGGTTCTCGGCATGCCCTATGCCGAGCTGGCCGGGCTGCTCGAGTGCTCGCAGGACGCGGCCCGCAGGAACGTGCACCAAGGCCTCAAGGCCCTCAGAGAGGAATGGACCGGATGAACGAGATCGAGACAAAGCTCCGCGACAGCGCCGCCGCGCTTGCCGAGGCGCCGCCCGCCGGCCTCGACCGCCAGATCGTCGAGCGGGCGGGAGGCGAGAAGCTCGTGGACGTGGCCTACTGCTCGGTCGACTCGCCGCTCGGTCCGCTGACCGTGGCGGGCACGCGACGCGGCCTGGTGCTGGTCTCCTACCAGGAGCCGGACGACGAGCTGCTCCAGCGGCTCGCCGACGACCTCTCGCCGCGAGTGCTCGAGGCCCCCGCGCAACTCGACGAGGCCCGGCGCGAGCTCGACGAGTACTTCGAGGGCGAGCGCGAGGAGTTCGAGCTGCCGCTCGACTGGTCGCTGGTGCGCGGCTTTGCCCGCCGGGTGCTGCGGGCCACGGCAGGGATCCGTTACGGCGATGTCAGCACCTACACGAAGGTCGCCGGGCGTGCCGGCAACGCGCGCGCGTCGCGGGCCGCGGGCAACGCGCTGGGCTCCAACCCCATCCCGATCGTGGTGCCCTGCCACCGCGTCCTGCGCACCGGCGGGGCCATGGGGGGCTACGGCGGCGGGGTCGAGCGCAAGGAATTCCTGCTGCGCCTCGAGGGCGCGCTGCCCGACTAGAGCCGGCGGACCACGAGCTCCACCACGAGCTGCGCGAACGGGCCGGCGGGTACGCCGGCCACCGTGCCCGTGGTATCGGTGACCTCGACACGGCCGTCACGGCTCTCGACCTGGGCTCGCAGCCGGATCGGCAGCGGCGTGCTGCCGCCCCCCGGCAGCGATTCCGCCGCCAGGTCCCCGAGCAGTCCCCCGAGCGGGCCGCCCGCTTCAGAGCCGAGGAAGCCCGCGACCTCCCGCGGCGTGGCCTGCCCGGAGAATGCGGTCTCGTAGATCGTCTCGCCTTCCCCGCGGGTCATCACGAAGGCGTCGAGCTCGAAGGGCCCGACGCTGAACTCGGACAGCGCGACGTCCACGCTGTCGAAACCGTCCAGGCGCTCCATCACTCGCTGCTCCTGGGACACGTCGAGCGCGAGCCCCTCACCCCGCGCCTGGAGCCTGTCCCCGTCTTCGAACAGCAGCCGAAGGGCCGGGAACGCGTCGATCTCGGCGCTCGCGCTGCCGCCGCCCTCCTCGAGGCGGTCCTCGACCTGGCGCTCGGCCACGACCGGCAGGACGAACTGGCTGGCCACCAGCAGCACGGCCAGCACGCCGAGTAGGAGGAGCAGGACCCTGGGCATACAATCGACAGTCTCGCGGAGAGGTGGCCGAGTGGCTGAAGGCACTCGCCTGCTAAGCGAGTAGGGGGCGCAAGCTCTCTCGCGGGTTCGAATCCCGCCCTCTCCGCTTGAGATAGCCGCCGGGGTGAAATCCGCCGAGGCGGGGTAAGGGAAGAGGCATGGGCAGGCGAGCATGGATGCTCGGGGAGTGGCTTCGCCAGAGGCGATTCGCGCTCCGCATGCGCTCGGCGCGCGCAACCGACGCCATCGCCGGGGTCT
>DATACN010000198.1:0-3298 GCA_036258995.1 Thermoleophilaceae bacterium
CTTCGGCCGGGGAGGCCGGCGCAGGACCTCGCCGATCTGATCTTCGACAAGCACCGCAAGCACAGCGACGACGCGCTGGTGCTGGTGGCGCGGTATCTCGGGGGCGGGGAGCAGTGACCGCCGACCTCGACCGCTTCCGGGCGGACTACGCCGCCGCGTTCGACGCCCATCTGACGGGAACCGGCGAGACCGGGCTCGAGTCGGCCTACGAGCTCGGGCGCAAGGCGGTGACCGGCGGCCTCAGCCTGCTCGACCTGGCCGGCGTGCACCACGGGGTGTTGGCGGACTCCCTGCAGGACGCGGATCCAAGCCAGGTGGCCCGCATCTCGACCGCGGCCAACGCCTTCTTCCTGGAGAGCCTCGGGACGTTCGAGATGGCCTCGCGCGGCTTCCAGGAGGCTCACGAGACGGCCCAGCTGCAGGCCCGCCACGCCAGCCAGCTGCGCGGCCTTGCGGAGGCCTCGCTGGCCGTCAACTCCACGCTGTCCACCGACGAGATGCTCGACCTGGTGGCCACCAGCGCACGGGAGATCATCGGCGCGAACCGCTCGATGCTGACAATGCAGGCCGACGCCCCCCAGCCGGACGAGGAGTGGCTCACGGCGCCGCTGATCGACCGCGAGGGGCGGCGGCTCGGCGTGATCCAGGTGGCCGACAAGCAGGAGGCGGAATTCACCCAGGAGGACGAGTCGATCCTGCTCCAGCTCGCCCAGATGGCGTCGGTCGCGCTCGAGAACGCCCGCCTCTACGAGCACGAGCGAGACATCGCGGCGTCGCTCCAGCGGGCGCTGCTGCCCGCCCGGCTACCGGAGATCTCCGGCGTGACCCACGCCGTCCGCTACGTCGCCGGCGGCGCCGGCGTCGAGGTCGGCGGCGACTGGTATGCGCTGATCCCGCGCCCGAACGGATCGGTCGGGATCGCGATCGGCGACGTGGTCGGCCGCGGCGTGAGGGCTGCCTCGATCATGGGGCAGCTACGGATCGCGCTGCGCGCCTACGCGCTCGAGTTCGCCGACCCGTCGGTGGTGCTGCGCCGGCTGGCGCGCTTCGCCCAGACGCTCCCCGAGGACCAGATGACGACCTGCGTATACGTGGCGATCGATCCCGAGAACGGGAGCCTTCGGTTCACGAACGCGGGCCATCCGCCGCCGCTCATCGTCAAGCCGGACGGAAGCGTCGAGTACCTCGAGGGCGCGCGAGCGATGCCGCTCGGCGTGACCGCCGACCCCGAGTACGAGGAGAGCGACGCGTCGCTCGAGCCCGGATCGACGGTGCTCCTGTACACCGACGGGCTGGTAGAGCGGCGGGGGGAGTCGATCGACACCGGGTTGGAGCGCTTGCGGACCGTGGTGGCCGACGCCCCGCGCGAGCCCGAGCTGCTGTGCGACCGGTTGCTCGAGGTGCTCGTGGACAACGCCCCCGGCGACGACGTGGCCCTGCTGGCCGTGCGCGCGCTCCCGCAGGACCTCGACCCGCTCGACCTGACGCTGCCGGCCGACCCGAGCACGCTCGCGGACCTGCGCCGGACGCTGCGCGACTGGCTCGACCAGGCGGGGGCAAGCGAGGAGGAGGTGCGCGACATCGTGCTCGCCACGGTCGAGGCGGCGGCCAACGCCGTCGAGCACGCCTACGGCCCGGGGGACGCGCAGTTCGAGCTCGAGGCCCACTCGGTCGACGGCGAGATCACGATCACCGTGCAGGACCACGGCAGCTGGCGCACGGAGAGCGACCCCCACCGCGGCCGCGGGCTGGGCGTGATGCGCGCGGCCATGGACGGCGTGGAGGTCAACTCCGAGTCGGAGGGGACAAGGGTTAGGCTGCGGCGCCGGCTTCGGGGGGGATCCCGCTCTGGATGAACTGGCCCAGATAGCGATCGAGCAGCACGGCGACGTGGCGGTGGCGCGCGTCGCCGGCGAGATCGACATCTCGAACATCGCCCCGGCCCGGCGCGAGCTGGCAGCGGGCGTGCCCGACTCGGCCTGCGGGCTCGTGGTCGACCTCACCGACACCGCGTATCTCGACAGCTCGGGCGTCTACCTCCTGTTCGAGCTGGCGAAGACCCTCCAGAGCCGCAACAAGGGCATCTGCGTGGTCGCCCCGCAAACCGCGCCCAGCACGCGAGTGCTGTTCATCACCGGCTTCGACAAGGTCATGCCGTTCACGGAGACCGTGGAGGAAGGGCTCGCGCAGGTGAGGTCGGACGCGGGCGCCGCCCGTCCGCGGGGCGGGGGCTAGCCCGGCTACTCCCAGCGCAGGTTGCGCGGCTCCTCGCGCATTCGCAGCACGCGGGCCGGGACGCCCGCCACGACTGCGTTGGCGGGCACGTCCTTGGTCACCACGGCGTTCGTCCCGATCACGGAGTTGTCGCCCACGCTCACCCCGCGCAGGATGCAGGCGCCGTAGCCGATCCAGACGTTGTTGCCCACTCGCACGTCTCGCTTGTAGATGCCCTGCAGGCGGATCGGTGTCTCCACGTCGACCACGCCGTGGTCGAAGTCGATCATCATCACCCGGTCGGCGATCACGCACTCGCGGCCGATCGCGACGTGCTGGTAGGCCGAGATCGTGCACTCCTGGCCCATCACCGTCTTGGCGCCGATAGAGATCACTCCCTCGTGGGAGCGCAGCTTGCTGCCGTGGCCGACCCAGGACCAGCGGCCCAGCTCGATCCGCCCGGTGCGTCCGATCTCGAGCGCCACGCGGGGCCCGACGAAGGCCAGCCCGTCCAGCACGAGCTTGTGGCGGTGGCGGAGCTTCCTCACGGCCAGCCGCGCCAGTAGCCGCAGGTACTTGGGCGTGAGCATGCGCTTGCGGCGCATGAACCGCAGCAGCGTGAGCAGGCCGCCGTGGCGCGGGGCGGGGGCCTTTCGGATCTCGGGCGGGACCTCGGTGGGCGGCGCCGCGATCGGCTCGACCTGGCGGGCTGCTCCCTCCATGCTCACAGCCTGACGACCGCCACGGCGTACTCCTGACGGGGCTCGAGGCCGCGCAGCTGCTCGCGCAGCCCGTCCTCCCGGCCCTGGAGGAAGGCCTCGATGCTCCGGGCCACGAACTCGGACCAGTCCTCGGGATCGGCGTCGAAGGTCACGCTGCGCTTCTCGAACTCGACGGCCGTCACGTCGCCCAGCAGCTCGCGTACGCGCTCCTCGCTTCCCCACACCGGGTCGACGCCGGCCAGGCGCTTGAGATGGGCTCCGACCCCGCTGTCGGTCCAGCCGGAGACCGCGATGGCGCCGCCGGGCCGGCACACACGCAGCAGCTCGGCGGCCGCCCGCCCCGGGTCGGGCGCGAAGGTGTG
>DATACN010000199.1:0-1583 GCA_036258995.1 Thermoleophilaceae bacterium
TCGCGGCCGACCGCGGCGTTGAGGGCGCTGAAGAACGCGTCGACCGGCCCGTCGCCCGTGAAGCTGCCGCTGCCGATCTCCCCGCCGGGCAGCCGCACCCGCACGCGGGCCAGCGGGGCCCGGGTCGACGAGGCCTCGACGGCGAACGACTCGAGCTCGAAGGCCGCCGGTGCCGCCTTCATCTCGTCGGAGACGATCGCCTCCAGGTCGAGCGCGGTGACCTTCTTCTTCTTGTCCGCGATCTCCTTGAAGCGCTTGAAGGCGGTGTTCAGGGCCGCGCCGTCAACCTGGAAGCCGAGCTCTTCGAGCGCCTTGCGGAGCGCGTGGCGACCGGAGTGCTTGCCCAGCACGATCGAGTTCTGCTCCAGGCCGATGGTCGTGGCGTCCATGATCTCGTAGGTCGTGCGCTCCTTGAGCACGCCGTCCTGGTGGATGCCGGCCTCGTGGGCGAAGGCGTTGCGCCCCACGATCGCCTTGTTGGGCTGCACCGGGTAGCCGGTGAGGCGCGAGACGAGCCGCGAGGTGCGGGCGATCTCGCGCGTGTTGGCGGCGGTCCACAGGCGGGCCGAGGACTCGCGGGTGTGAAGCAGCATCACGATCTCCTCGAGCGATGCGTTGCCGGCGCGCTCGCCGATGCCGTTGACCGCGCACTCCACCTGGCGGCAGCCGGCGGTGAGGCCGGCGAAGGAATTGGCCACAGCGAGGCCCAGATCGTTGTGGCAGTGCACGGACACCGTCACGTCGCGCAGCCCGGGCACGAGCTCGTAGAGGCGCTCGAACATCTCGGCGTACTCGTGGGGCATCGTGTAGCCCACGGTGTCCGGCACGTTGATCGTCCTAGCGCCCTCCTCGAGCGCGATCTGGATGACCTCGGCTATGAACTCGACGTCCGAGCGCGAGCCGTCCTCGGGCGAGAACTCCACGTCGTCGGTGTACTGGCGCGCGTGGGCCACCGCCGCGCGCGCCTGCCCCTTCACGTCCTCGCGGGTGGTCTGAAGCTTGCGCTCGATGTGGATGTCGCTGGTGGCGATGAAAGTGTGGATCCGCTTGCGCTCGGCGTCCTTGATCGCGTTCCAGGCGGCGTCGATGTCCTGCTTGGAGGTGCGTGCCAGCCCGCAGATGACCGGGCCTTCGACCTCCCGCGCGATCGCCTGGACGGCGTCGAAGTCGCCGTGCGAGGTGATCGGGAAGCCGGCCTCGATCACGTCCACGCCGAGCCGCGCGAGCTGGTGGGCGATCTCGAGCTTCTCCTGCTTGTTCAGCGAGATGCCGGGCGACTGCTCACCGTCGCGGAGCGTGGTGTCGAAGATCCTTACTCGGTTGGCGTCGTCCCTCATTTCCCTTCCTTCTTCTCGAACCTGCTTCCTCCTGGGTCTGCGGCTGGCGGCCGCCACGCGCTATTCCCCCCGAAGGGGGAGGAGAAGGAGGAGCTCAAGCCGGCGACGCGACATGCGCCGGCAACTCTAGCTCACTGGTCGAGCTCGAACCAGACCCGGGTACTGCCGCGCTCGACGCCCCAGCGGTCGGACACCATGTCGACGAGCCGCAGGCCGTGCCCGCCGCCCTCGTGCGGCAGGCGGTCC
>DATACN010000200.1:0-2473 GCA_036258995.1 Thermoleophilaceae bacterium
TGGGATGAGCGCCGGCGCAGAGGGCCTGACGATCGCGGTGCCCCGCGGCACCCTGCTGCAGGGCACCCTCGACCTGCTCGACGGCCTCGGGATCGACACCGGCGAGGTGCGCTCCAACGAGCGCAAGCTCCTGTTCGACGAGGCCGGCCTGGTCACGATGCGCCCGAGCGACGTCCCGACCTACGTGGAGCACGGCGCGGCCGACCTCGGCGTCACCGGCAAGGACGTGCTGCTGGAGCAGGACCAGCGCGAGATCTACGAGCTGCTCGACCTGGGCTTCGGCCACTGCCGCATGGTGGTGGCGGCTCGCGAGGGGGAGGACGCCCTGGCGCGCTCGCTTCAGCGGCTCGGCCGCGTGCGCGTGGCCACCAAGTACCCGCGCGTGGCGGCCCGCTGGTTCGCCGAGACCGGCCGGCAGGCGGAGGTGGTCGAGGTGAAGGGCTCGGTCGAGCTGGCGCCGCTCACCGGACTGGTCGACGCGATCGTGGACCTGACCGCGACCGGCCGCACGCTCTCCGAGAACGGGCTCGAGGTGGTGGAGGAGATCGGGGCCTGCACCGCCCGGCTGATCGCCAATCCGGTCTCCCACAAGCTGAAGGCGCCGGAGATCGACTCGCTGGTGGAGCGGATCAGGGGGAGCCGATGAGGTTCACCCGCCGCCGGGGCGACTTCTCGCGGCCACAGTCGTGGGCGCCGGTCGAGGATGTCCACGCGATCATCGAAGAAGTGCGGCGCGACGGCGACGCGGCCGTAAGGCGGCTGACCGAGCGCTTCGACCACGCCGAGCTCGGGCCGGACGAGCTGCGCGTGGAGCCGGCCGAGGTCGAAGCCGCGGTCGGCGTGCTGGAGCCCGACGTTCTGCACGGCCTCCGGACGGCCATCGCCAACGTGCGAGCCGTGGTGCAGGCACAGCTCTCGCCGCCGGCCGCCGTCGATCTCCCCGAGGGACAGCGCGTCGAGGTTGTCGAGCTGCCGGTCAGGAGGGCGGGCCTGTACGTGCCGGGCGGTAGGGCGCCGTATCCCTCGACGCTGGTGATGCTCGCCGTCACGGCCCGGGCCGCGGGGGTTGACGAGATCGCCGTGTGCGCCCCGCCGGGACCGGGCGGCCGCGCGCAGCCGATCGTGCTCGCGGCTTGTGTGCTGTGCGAGGTGAACGAGGTCTACCGGATGGGCGGCGCGCAGGCCGTGGCCGCGCTGGCATACGGGACCGAGTCGGTCGCCCCGGTGGACGTGGTCGCCGGACCCGGCAGCGCCTGGGTGCAGGAGGCGAAACGCCAGGTGGCGGGGCAGGTGGGGATCGACGGGATCGCCGGACCGAGCGAGCTGGCGGTGCTGGCCTCCGGGGACGCCGACCCCGAGCTGGTGGCCGTCGACCTGCTGGCGCAGGCCGAGCACGGGGACGACACGGGGCTGTGGCTGATCTCGCCCGACGCCGGGCTGCTCGACGCCGTGCTGTCGGCCGCGGAGCGGCTCGCCGGCGAGCGGCCGTCGGTGGCCGACGCCGAGCTGCAGGCGATCGCCGTGGGCAGCCTGGGCGACGGGCTGCGGCTGGCCGACGAGATCGCGCCCGAGCACCTCCAGCTCGTGGGGCGGGAGGCCGAGACGCTCGCCGATCGGGTGCGGTTCGCGGGCTGCCTGTTCGTCGGCGCCGCCGCCGGCACGGCCTTCGGCGACTACGTGGCCGGCTCGAACCACGTGCTCCCGACGGGCGGCGCCGCGCGCTTTCAGAGCGCGCTCTCGGCGGCCACCTTCCGGCGCCGCATGGCTCGGGTATCGTTGCCCGGCCGGGCCCCGTCCCGCCTGGCGCCGGCGGGGGCCTCCCTCGCCCGCGCCGAGGGCTTTCCGGTGCACGCCGAGTCGATGGAGCGCCGCGCGTGACTCGCAGCTCAGAGATCTCCCGCCAGACCAGCGAGACCCGCATCGAGCTGAAGCTCACGCTCGACGGGTCCGGCCAGGGCGTTCGCGACACCGGGGTGGGCTTCTTCGACCACCTGCTCGAGGCGCTCGCGCGCCACGGCGGCCTCGACCTCGACCTGCGCGTGCAGGGCGACCTCGAGACGGGGGCGCATCACAGCGTCGAGGACGCGGGTCTGGCCCTCGGCCAGGCGCTCGACGAGGCGCTCGGCGACCGTGCCGGCATTCGCCGCTTCGGCCATGCCACGATCCCGATGGACGAGGCCCGCGCGAGCTGCGCGATCGACGTCTCCGGGCGCCCCTTCCTGTCCTTCGACGGGTCGTTCCCCGCGCAGCGCGTGGGCGACTTCGACAGTGACCTGGCCGAGGAGTTCCTGCGGGCGGTCGCCAACACGGCCAAGCTGACGCTGCACGTTCAGGTGGAGGCCGGCACCAACGCGCACCACATGGTGGAGGCCACCTTCAAGGCCTTCGCCCGGGCCCTGCGGGCGGCCGTGGAGGCCGACCCCGCGGAGACCGGCATCCCGTCCACGAAGGGCCTGCTGTGACCGCCATCGCG
>DATACN010000201.1:0-8869 GCA_036258995.1 Thermoleophilaceae bacterium
CACGGCCAGCGCGATGATCAGCCCGATGATGCCGGCAATCATCAGGATCAGGCCGACGGTGTCGAGCTCCACTCCCTCGATGCTCACGGTGACCGCGTAGCGCAAGATCGCGCCCACGGCGATCAGCAGGATCGCGATCCCGATGGTCATCGCGCGGGATCGTAGCCGCTCGGCTCGACCCATCTGCTAATGCTTCATCCCCACTGCCGCCGAGCGCACCCTGCGGGGGGGAACCGCAACTCGGCGGCGCCAAGCCGGTTCCTATTTGCTCCGATGAGACGACGGACGCGCACCGCCATCGCCTGCACATGCGCCGCCGCACTGGCGGCGTCTTTCGGCTGGGCCCCCGCCTCGATGGCCTCGAGCGGCCAGCTCACGGTCATGCAGGACGACGGCCTCGTGGTGCACTCGGGCGACGAGGCGCGCGAGCGGACGCTCGACGAGTTCGACGCGCTCGGCGCCGACATCGTCAAGGTGCAGGTCTACTGGCGGGAGATCGCGCCCGGCGGCAGCCGCAAGCCCAACTTCGACGCGACGAACCCCGACGCCTACAGCTGGGGCGCCTACGACGCGGCCGTGCGGGGGATCGTCGCCCGAGGCATGCGCCCCTTCCTGGTGCTCGGAAACCGCGCCCCCAGCTGGGCCCGGGCCAGGCGAACCCATCACGACGGCACCTACCGGCCCGACGCCTCCGAGTTCGAGCTCTTCAGCCGCGCGGCCGGAACGCGCTACTCGGGCAGCCACGGGGGGCTGCCGCGCGTCGAGCTCTGGTCGATCTGGAACGAGCCGAACCTGTCGAGCTGGCTGGCCCCCCAGCGCAGCCGCGGCGGCACGCCGCTGTCGCCGTCGATCTACCGCCGCCTCTACCTGGCCGGCTGGCGCGGATTGCGCGACTCGGGCCACTCCGGCGACACGATCCTGCTGGGCGAGCTGATGCCGCTGGGCGCCCGGGGTCGCGGAAAGGTGCCGCCGCTCGAGTTCCTCAGGGAGATGGCCTGCCTCGACTCGCGCTACCGCCCCTTCCGCGGCCGCGCCGCCCGCGTCCGCGGCTGCGGCTCGGTGGGCCGCATACCGACCTCCGGCATCGCCTACCACCCGTACACGCCGCGCGGCGGTCCGCGCGCGAGGCCGCGGGCCAATGAGGCCTCGATCGGCTCGCTCGGGCGCATCACCCGGGTGGCCGACGCCATCGCCCGCCGCGGCAGGCTCAGCTCTCGCGTACCGGTGTGGATCACCGAATACGGCTTCCAAACCGATCCTCCAGACCCGTTCCAGTATCCGATCGGGCGGGTGCCCGGGTTCATGGACGTGAGCGAGTGGCTGGCCTTCCGCAACCGGCGGGTCGCCAGCTACTCGCAGTACACGCTCAGGGACGACCGGCCCAACCCGGGCAGCATCTTCCGCCGCTACGCAGGCTTCCAGATGGGGCTGCGCTTCGCGAGCGGGCGTCCCAAGCCCGGGGTTTACGCGGCCTTCCGGATGCCGTTCTTCGTCCGGCTTCTGTCGCGCAACCGGGTCGAGGTGTTCGGCGGCTTGCGCACGGCTGGGGGCGGCAGCGCGTCGATTGCGTCGCGCCGGGGCCGGGGCAGCTACCGTCCATTGGGCCAGCCGGGACTCAACTCGTCCGGCTACTTCAGGGCGGTCCTGCGGGCGCCCGGGGCCGCCCGCCGGACCTATCGCCTGCAAATCGGGGACTTTACGAGGACAAAGCGTGCAGCCAGGTAACGAAAGGAGCGCAGTCGTGAGATTTGCCGCAGCAATCGCCGCAACGACCGCCGCAGCGTTCGCCATCGGCGCATGCGGCGCCAGCGACGTGAGGGCCGCGCGCGGCATGGAGATCGCGCTCCAGGACGACCCCGTCTTCGTCGGCGAGAGCTACTTCGACCGCGAGCGGGGCCTCAGGGTCGCCAGGTCGCTCGGGGTCACCCGGCTGCGCATCAACGTGAACTGGGCGTTCACGATGACCGCCGCCAACCAGCGACGTCGCAGCAAGCCGGCGAACTTCAGTTACGACTTCCGCCGCTTCGACGCCATCATCGACGCCGCGGCCAGGCACGGCATCCGTGTGCACGTGTCACTGGTCGGACCGGCGCCCCGCTGGGCCACCGGCAATCGCCGCAAGGTCAGCAACTACAGGCCGAACCTGTCCGAGTGGGAGCGCTTCGTGCGGGCCGCCCTCGAGCACTTCAAGGGCCGCATCGACCGCTACAGCATCTGGAACGAGCCGAACTGGAAGACCTGGCTCATGCCGACCCGCTCGGCGCCGGGCCTTTACCGCGCGATTTACCTGCGTGCGTACCGGACCATCAAGGCGATCGACCCGGCGGCCAAGGTGATGATCGGCGAGACCTCGCCCTACCGCCGCCGCGGCTTCTCCGCCGCACCGATCGCCTTCATGCGGTCGGTCGTGTGCGTGAACACGCGCTACCGCCGGCGTGGCGGGTGCCCGCAGATCCGCACCGACGGCTACATGCACCACCCCTACGACTTCGCGCACAGCCCGAAGTTCCGCTATCCGGGCAAGGACAACGCGACCATGGGCACGCTCGGGAACCTGACCCGTGCGCTCGACCGCATGCAGCGCTCCGGCGCCCTGCGTTTCAACGGCCGCGGACGCGTCCCTGTCTACCTGACCGAGTTCGGGTACTTCGCGAGCGGGCACCGGGCGCTGCCGGCGCGCACGCGCAGCCGCTTCCTGGCCCAGGGCTTCTCGATGGCCCTTCGCAATTCGCGGGTGCGTTCTCAGCTCCAGTACCTGCTGATCTCGCCGCCGCGGCGCTTCCCCTGGTCGTTCTTCGACCTCGGGCTGATGACCACGAGCGGGCGCAAGCACCCGCAGTTCGGTGCCCTCCAGCGCTGGTACCGGCGAAACCGCGGCCGGGTCAAGCGCCCGGGCGGACCGATCTCGCTGCCACCGGCACCGGGATCAACCCCTAACGGGGCCCCCGGGGGAGGCGGCGATCCCGGGGGCGGCGGCGGCGGAATCCCACTGCCGCCGGTACTGCCGCAGACTTGAGCGAGGGCCGCTCGCCCGGCACCCGGCGGCGCGAGCGGCTGCGTGACGCCCGCCTGTACATGGCGGTGGAGCGCCGGCCCCCCGGCTCTCGCTCACTGGAGCAGCTGCTCGACGCGGCGCTCGCCGGCGGCGTGGACATGGTCCAGCTGCGCGACAAGGAGGCGTCCGACGAGGAGCTGCTTGGTGCGGCCGAGGTCTTCCGACGGGCCTGCGACCGCCACGGCGCTCTGTTCTGGCTGAACGACCGGCCCGACCTGGTCGAGGCCGCAGGCGCCGACGGGGTGCACGTGGGGCAGCACGACATGCCGGCCGAGGAGGCCCGGGCGCTCGTCGGGCCCGATGTGCTGATCGGGCTCTCCACCCACTCGCCGGAGCAGCTCGAGGCGGCGCTTCGGTCCGACGCCGACGAGCTCAGCGTCGGCCCCGTCTACGAGACGCCAACCAAGGAGGGCCGTCCCGCCGCCGGGCTCGACTACGTGCGCCACGCAGCGCAGGTCGCCGGGCCCGACCGGCCCTGGTTCGCCATCGGGGGCATCGACCTCGACAATGTGGGCGAGGTGATCGACGCGGGAGCCAGGAGAATCGTGGTGGTGCGGGCGATCCGCGACGCCGACGATCCGCGCGCCGCCGCGGCCGCCCTGCGTGCCGCGCTCGACAGGGGGGCCGTTGGCGCAGAGGGGTAGGCGGCAGAAGCGAAAGAGGCGCCAGCGGGCCGGCGCGGAGCGGGCCACCGGCAGCACCGCAGCCGGCGCGACCGGCGAACCGGCCGAGGGCGGCTACTACGCCCGCTCTCGTGAGCGCGATGCCGAGGCGCGCGCCAAGCTCCAGCCGCTCGAGAGCGGCGAGCGGCCCGCCGCCGTCACGGTCGGGGCGCTGATCGCGCTGCTGCTGGCCGTGGCCAACTTCGGCGCCTGGCTGGCCGGCCTCGAGGTGCAGGGCGACCGGCCGTCGGTGGCCGGCGTGGCCGCCTACAGCGGCCTGATGCTGCTGGTGGCCTGGGGCATGTGGAAGGCCAAGTACTGGGCCGTGCTCGGCATGCACGCGCTGCTGGCGATCCTGATCATCGTCTTCGCCCTGCTGGCGGTGCAGGCCGAGAACGTGGTGAGCCTCCTGATCGCGCTGGGAGTGATCGCCGGGGCCGGAACGCTCTTCTGGTTCCTGATCAAGGCCATGGCCCGGATCCAGATGCCGCCGCGGCCCGGCTCGCAGCCGCGCTGAGTAGGCTCAGTCGCGCATGGCCGAGAGGAAGTTCGACTGCATAGTCGTGGGCTCCGGGCCGGGCGGATACGTGGCCGCCATCCGGGCCGCCCAGCTCGGCATGAAGACCGCCGTCATCGAAAAGGAGAACGTCGGCGGCCGCTGCCTCAACGAGGCCTGCATACCCGCCAAGTCGATTCTTCGGGTTGCCGAGGTGATGGAGGAGGTCGAGAACGCCGGCAACTTCGGCATCTCCGTCAACGGCGCGCAGCTCGACTACGCGGGCGCCGTCAAGCACCGCGACAAGGTCGTCAAGACGCTCACCGGCGGCGTCTCGATGCTGTTCGACAAGAACAAGATCGAGCTGGTCGAAGGGTTCGGCGCCCTGACCGACGACGGCAACATCCGCATCGGCGCCCAGAAGGACGGCGAGGAGCTCGAGACCGACCGCGTGATCCTCGCCTGCGGCTCCGTGGCCAAGCCGATCATGGACCTCCGGTTCGGCAAGCGCATCCTCGACACCGCGGCCATGTGGCTCTTGAACGAGCGGCCCGAGCGGCTGTGCGTGATCGGCGCCGGCGCCTCGGGCACCGAGGTCGCCTCGGCCTTCGGCCGCCTCGGCACCCAAGTCAGCCTGCTCGAGGCGCTCGACCAGATCCTGCCGCTCGAGGACGAGGAGGTCTCGAAGGCCTGCGCCCGCGAGATCAAGAAGCAGAACGTGGACATCAAGACCGGGATCAAGGTCGAGAACGTGGAGGCCTCGGACGACGGGGTGAAGGTCACGGTCGGCGGCGAGAGCGCCGACTACGACTACCTCTGCATCGCCGCCGGCCGCGCGCCCGACATCGAGAACCTGGGGCTCGAGGACGCCGGCGTCGAGCGCGACGACCACGGCCTGATCAAGGTCGACGGCCGCCTGCGCACCTCACGCGACGGCGTCTGGGCTATCGGCGACATGGTCCCCGGCCCCGCCCTGGCCCACAAGGCCTCCGACGAGGGCATCATCGCCGTGGAGGACGCGGCCGGGAACGAGACCCATCCGATCGACTACCGCTTCGTCCCGGCGGTCACCTTCTGCCACCCCCAGGTGGCCTCCTTCGGCCTGACCGAGAAGCAGGCCCGCGAGGAGGGCCACGACGTGGTGGTCGGCAAGGTGCCGATGGGCGCCGTGGGCGCCCCCACCGTCTACGGCGACCGGGCCGGCCTGGTCAAGATCGTCGGGGACAAGAAGTACGGCGAGCTGCTGGGCGGCCACATCTGCTCGGTACGCGCCGCCGACCTGATCCAGGAGCTCGTGAACGCCCACGAGCTCGAGGGCGGCTTCCAGGAGGTGGCCCGCACGATCCATCCCCACCCCGCCTTCGCCGAGACCGTGATGGAGGCTGCCCGGGCTACGGACGGCTGGCTGATCCACGGCTAGAAACGTCTACTGGTCAGAAATGTTTGAGAAGTCACTGACCGGGTAGAAGGCGGCGCCAAGGGGAGAAGCTGCAAGCCGTGTGACCTAAGCGGCGACTCCCACACAAGTCCGTCTTCTGGGGAGTGCCGTGAACCTGTCCGGAATTGAACGGGCAGGGGAACCACCACGCAGAAGGACCGCCCTCCCACGCCGACGGACTCGTTTCCTGGCCGTCGTCGCTTCCGTCTCCGTATTCGTCACCCTCGTCGCTGCCTCGATGGCCGCGAGCGCCCCGGAGGACGGCGGGCCCGCCAAGGACGTCACGCGTCCGGGCCTGGAAGCCGCCTTCATCGCCATGCAGCAGGAACGCCAGCTTCGGCGCGAACAGCTGGCCACGCCAGAAGCGCGAGCCGAGCGCAGGCGCTCGCGAACCCAGTTCCGCAATGCCTCTCACGCGGAGGCACTTTCGCTTGGAGCACGGTTCGCGGACTCGCTTCGCGCGGACGTCTGGAAGTCCGTGCCCCTGCGCAACGGCGAGAAGATCGAGCGCTTCGTCGGTGACTTCGGCGCGCGGGTTTCGAGGCCCGAGGGCGGGCCTGTAGCACTGGTCGAGTCGACCGTGCCGCTACAGGCGCCGGAAGAGGACGGCGGGAAGGCCCCCGTCGAGCTCGCGCTCGAGGACCGTGGAGGCCACTTCGAGCCGAGTCATCCGCTAGTTCCCATCCGGGTGCCGAAGGATCCCGAAGAGCCCGTGCGCTTCGAGGGCTCCGGCGTCGGGATGCGGCTGTCGGCGGTCCGGCCTGATGCGGAGGGCGTGGAGGTAGCGGACCGACTGGCGGTGACCGACGCCCTCGAGGACACCGACCTCTACGTCACCCCCGTGGCGAGGGGCTTCGAGACGTCAGCCGTGCTCCGCTCGGCCAACAGTCCCGAGCGCCTGGAGCTCGAGCTTGATCTGCCCCCCGGAGCGGAACTGGTGCCGCTCGAGGGCGGGGCTGCGGAAGTAGTACGCGACGGCAGATCCGTCACGACCATCACGGCGCCGGTCGCATGGGACGCCGACAAGCAGCCCGTGCCCGTCGACGCGAGCGTCGAGGGGAACCGCTTCGTCATCTACGTCCCGCATCGCGAGCGCGACGTGCACTACCCGCTGCTCGTAGACCCCGAGTTCCAGGACCACTGGAACTGGAAGGACTTCTGGAACCAGGGGGAGGACGGCTGGGTCCGCGCGACGAACGCCCCCGGAGTCTTCGACTCGGCGTACGCGAACTTCCCGCACCGCTGGGGAGCCGGCCTGTACATCTGGACCCAGCCCGTCTGGACCTGTTGCTGGTCCTACTCGGAATGGCGACGCTACCCGCACGGCCGCGATACCCATTTCCCGCGCGCGGACGTGCAAGTGAGCGCGAACGGCGCAGCCTGGACTTGCGCGTACTCGGGAATCTGGGCCGCTCGGTACGGAAGGTGGGACTCCGGGCCGTTCTGGATGTGCCCGGTCGATACCCACCACGTGACCATGTGCGTCGTCTCCGACTGCAACTGGGACCACGGGGCGGAAGGCAGCTACGTGGCGCAGGCGCTGTCGGCAGATGGCGGAATACAGCGCCACGACAGCGACAAGGGCATGTCTTCCCTCCGTCGCGCCTGGACATGGATGTGGGATCGGCAGCCACCCGAGTTCTCCGGGGTAAACCGGGGAGGCACGACCCCTTGGGCCCGGGAGCGATCGGGGACCGTGTCCGGCCCGGCCCGCGATTTCGGGCTCGGCATGAAGTACACGGTGCTCACAGCGCCCGGCACGAGCTGGGGGAACAGCGCCGGTGACGGCCGTACCAGGGACGCCGGCTGTAGCGGCATGTGGAACTCGCGTTGCCCCGAATCCCTGGGCACGGACTGGACGTTCTCCACAACCGAACCGGGCCTCGCCGGAGTCGAGGGAAGGATCGCGATCGACGTCCGCGCCAGCGACATCATCGGGCGCTGGTCGTCCGTGCGATGGGGCTACATGTCGATCGACAGGTCAGCGCCTGTGATCACGCTGTCGGGCCCACTCAAGGACCGCGAGAACCAGGAGCTGCCGCCCGGCACATACGAACTTCGCATCGACGCGCGCGACGGCGACCCCAACGGACTCAACGCAGCCAAGCGGTCGGGAGTTCGCAGCGTTGAAGTAACCCTCGACGGAGAGGTCGTCGACTACAGGGATCAGACCTGCTCAGACCACAGTTGTCCGCTGGGCCGGAGCTGGACTTTCGACACGAGCGCCCATCCCGGTGGCGAGCATGTCGTTGTCGTTACGGCGATCGACCAGCTCGGACACGAGACGAGCAAGGAGCTGCGGTTCAGCACAGGCTGTTGCGCACGTCCTGCCACTAGCTGGGGAACTAGCCCCGTGGGCGCCACCGGAGCGTTCGGCGATGTCAACGGCGACGGAACCGACGATTCAGTTGTCCGCCAGAACGCGACCGGAACGGTCTATGTCGGCCTGTCGGACGGGACCCGCTTCTCCGACTGGCAGCCGTGGGGACAGGGTCCATCTCCTCCGGCGCCGTGGCGCTTCGAGGTTGCCGACGTGACGGGCGACGGGCTGGAAGACATCTGGACGCGCAACAGCGTCACCGATGAAGTAGTGGTGATGCCATCAGATGGGCTCTCCTTCCGACCGGCACAGTCATGGGGTAGCTGGGCCTACTCGGATACGACGCTCGCGGATGTCGACGGTGATGCGATTATCGACATCGTGGGACGCGACCCGGCGAATCAGCAGGTTCTCGTCGGCAGGTCGACCGGCTCCTCGTACGAACCCGCAGAGGTCTACGGGAGCCTCGGTGCGGCCTCTCGCGTCTACGCCGGCGACGTCGACGGCGACGGCACCGCAGACCTGATCGGTCATGACACGCAGAGCGGCCAGCTCAGCGTTGGCCTCTCCGATGTATCGAGCTTTGAGCCGGGGACCGCCTGGGGCAGCCTTGACCCCCAGCTCGAGGTGCGCATTGAGGACGTGAACGGAGACGGGGCAGCGGATGTGGTTGGCCGGTCGAGCGAAACGGGAGATGTCCGCGTTGCGACATCCGCCGAAGACGGCTTCCGTGCCGCGCGCGGCTGGACCAACGTGCCAGCGACGCACAGCTTCTACGTAACTGATGGCACGGGAGACGGGCAGGCCGACGCGACCGGCCGCAATGAACTGACAGGCGAGGTCCTGGTCAGCGTCTCCGACGCCGTGGTGCCATCGGAGCCGCTTGCGGAAATCTGGG
>DATACN010000202.1:0-8653 GCA_036258995.1 Thermoleophilaceae bacterium
GTCGACGACCTGACGCTGGCCTCGCCCAGCGAGACGCTCACCGCGCTCGGCGACGACCGCTAGCTGCTGCTCGACAACGCCGCCGTCACGCTCATCGAGGTGCTGCTCGGGCTGGCCATCGCGGTCGCTGCGGGAGTGGCCTTCGCACTGGCCATGCACCTCTCGCGCGCCCTGCGCGACGCCGCCTACCCGCTCCTGATCGCCTCGCAGGCGATCCCGATCGTGGTGCTGGCCCCGATCTTCGTGCTGGCCTTCGACTACGGGATCGGCCCCAAGCTCGCGATCGTGGCGCTGATCTGCTTCTTCCCGATCACCGTCAACGTGCTCGACGGGCTGCGCTCCGTGCAGCCCGAGCTGCTCAAGCTGATGCGGAGCCTCGGTGCCTCGCGGCTCCAGTCTCTGCGCAAGGTCGAGCTGCCCGCGGCGCTGCCGTTCTTCTTCAGCGGCCTGCGGATCGCCGCCACCGTGTCGGTGATCGGGGCCGTGTTCGGCGAGTGGGCAGGGGCCGACGAGGGGCTTGGCCGCCTGGTGCTGCTGGGCAACAACCAGCTCCAGACCCCACGCGTCTACGCCGGCATCGTCATCCTCACGCTGATGGCCGTCGCCCTCTTCGCCCTGGTCGCCCTCGCCGAGCGGCTGTTCTGCCCCTGGATCCGCGAGGAGCGCGCCGCGTGATCCGGCCCCGCGTGCTCGCGGCGCTCGTGGCCTGCGGCGCCCTCCTGGCCGGCTGCGGCGAGAAGGAGGACGTGCTCGAGCCCCAGGGCTCGAAGGAGCTCGAGCTGATGCTCGACTACTTCCCGAACGCCGACCACGCCGGCATCTATGCGGCCCAGGCCGGCGGCCACTTCGAGGCCGTAGGGCTCGACGTCGAGATCCGCCAGCCGCCGGACCCCGCGGCGCCGATCAAGCAGGTGGCGGCCGGCCGGGTCGACCTGGCGGTCTCGTACACCCCCGAGGTGCTTCGGGCCCGCGACCAGGGCCTGCGGGTGGTGGCCGTCGGCGCCCTGGTGCGCGAGCCGCTCACGTCGATCATCTCGCTGCCGCGCGGTCGCATCAGGGAGCCGGCCGACCTGGCGGGCAAGACGGTCGGGACGGCGGGAATCGACTACCAGTCGGCCTATCTGCGCACGATCCTGGAGGACGCCGGCGTGGACCCCGGGAGGGCGAAGGAGCGCAACGTGGGCTTCGGCCTGACGCCCGCGCTCCTGACCGGCCGCGTCGACGCGGTCCTGGGCGCTTTCTGGAACTACGAGGGCACGGAGCTGCGCCTGCGCGGACGCCGGCCGCGCATCATCCGGATAGAGGACGCGGGGGTCCCTCCCTACGACGAGCTCGTGCTGGTCGCGAACGAGGATGCGCTCGAGCGCGACGAGGGCAAGCTGCGCGGGTTCATCGGCGCACTGTCACGCGGGACCGCCGAGCTGAACGACACGCCCGACCGGGCGATCGAAGGACTGCTCGAGGCCAACCGCGAGCTCGACCCGCAGCTGCAGCGGGCGGTCGTCGAGGTGACCATGCCGCTGTTCCTGCCGCCGCGCGGGCGCCCCTTCGCCTGGCAGGATCCGGCCCGCTGGGAGCGCTTCGCCACCTGGATGCGCGACAACGAGCTGCTCGAGAACGCCCCGGACGCCGCCGAGGCCCACACCAACGACCTGCTGCCCGGCTCGGGCCTCTAGCCGGCCGCCCGCGGCTCGAGGTCGAGCGCGCAGGAGTTGATGCAGAAGCGCTTGCCGCTGGGACCGGGCCCGTCGTCGAAGACATGGCCCAGGTGGCCGCCGCAGTTGGCGCACACCACCTCGGTGCGGACCATGCCGTGGCTGTGGTCGGGCCGCAGCTCGACGTTCTCGGCCACCGCCGGCTCGGTGAAGCTCGGCCAGCCCGTGCCGGAGTCGAACTTGGTGTCGGAGCTGAACAGCTCGTTGCCGCAGGCGCCGCAGCGGTACGTCCCGTCGGCTTTCTCGTAGGTGTAGGCGCCGGTGAAGGGCGGTTCGGTGCCCTGCTCGCGCATGATGCGGTAGCGCTCGGGCGAGAGCTCCTCGCGCCACTGCTGATCGGTCTTCTCCACCTTCTGGCTCACCTCACCGACCATAGCGCGTACAGGCCGGCCAGCCCGGCGTATTCGCCGTAGGGGCCGAAGAACGCGCGCACCTCGTCCTCGGTGGCCCGGCGCCCCAGCCCCGCAAGGCGCCCCACCAGCTTCACGAACTTGAGGTCGCCGGCGGGGAGCTGGTCGTCGCGGCCCTGGCCCTCGAAGGCGAGCATCTCGAGCGTCCAGGACCCGATCTCGGGGATCGTGCGAAGGCGCCGCCAGGTGGGCTCGTGCTGTGCGAGGTCGGCACGGCCGCTGGCAACCTCCCGCGCGACCCGCACCATCGCGATCGAGCGCTTGCCGGCCAGACCGCAGGCCTCGATCTCGGCCGGCGAGCGTCCGGCCAGCAGAGCGGCCGCGGGCGCGTCGCGCAACGTGCCGCAGGCGCTCCGGCGCCCGTAGCGTCGCACCAGCCGGCGCTGGATGGCCGCGGCCCGGCGCGACTCGATGAGCTGCTCGCAGATGGCCCAGGCCAGCGCCTCGAACGGCTCGGGCCGCCGGCGCGGCCGCAGCCAGGGCAACCGCCGCACCGCCGGGCCGATCAGCGCGTCGCGGCGGAAGGCCCGGTGGAAGTCGCTCAGGTCGTGGTCGACCCCCAGCGCGAAGCGCATCCGCTCGATGCCGGCCGCCGCGGCCTCGCGCGAGCCGGCCTCCCCGCGCAGCCGCACGGCGGAACCGGTCGACCAGGCCCGCACCACCACCGGCTCGTCGCCCAGGTGCATGAGCCGCACGAGCACGCGGCCGTCGCGGCGCAGCACTCCGTCGCGGCCCCCGCCCGGCATCCGGTACGGGCCGACGGGGACGACGTCCTGCTCGAGGGCGCCCGCTATCGGTCGCGAAGGAGGTGGACGTCGACCAGGAACGACCGCGTGGCGGCGACGTCGACGCGCTGTCCACGCCGGCTCACGCCTCGGCCGAGCTTGAGCCGGGCCGGACGGGGGCGGCGAAGCACCCGCACCAGCAGGAAGGTCGCCACGCCCAGCAGGAACCCGCCGGTCGCGGCGGCGACCGCCGCCGGCAGCGACACCGGAGCGGGCCGCTCGATCGGCCGCGCCTCGGCGAGAACCGGGAGCGGCCGGTCCTCGGCGTCGGCCGGTGTGAGCGCGGGCCTGTCGGCTGGGTCTTCCACGAGGTCGGGCGAGTGTACATGCGGCCACGGCCTGCGCAGTACGTAAGTCGGGGTCGCCGCCGGACGGCGGCGTCCCCGGCCGCTAAAGGTGACGCTCGTAGACGCGGTAGCGCTTGACGATGCGGGCTCCCATGGCCTCGGCGGCCCGGTTCATGGGGGTGTTGTTCTCGAGGATCCAGCCGAAGTCGCCGCCGCGCTGGGGGCGGGTGGCGGCCATCTCGAAGTGCTCGGCGTAGAGGTGGGCCGCCACGCCGGTGTGCTGGTACTCGGGCTTGACGCCCAGGAAGCCCACGCGCACCCGGTCGATCGTCCGGTTGCGGCGCAGGAAGTGCCACCAGCCGAAGGGAAGCAGGCGGCCCTTCATGCGCTTCAGCACCTGGTTGACGTCGGGAACGGTGATCGCCGCGGCGATCGGCTCTCCCTCCTTCTCGGCCACCATGAACCAGTTGCGGTCGAAGACGATCTGGAGCTCCCGCGCGTAGTGGTCGAGGTCCTCCTTCGAGTAGGGCACGAAGCCCCAGTTCCTGCTCCAGGCCTGGTTGTAGATCTCGCCGAAGACGTCGAGGTCCCGGCGCAGCCGCCGGCGGCTCATCTTCCTGATGGTCACGCCGTGCTCCTTCTCGGACGCCTCGGCCAGCTCCCAGATCACGGGCAGCACCCCCTCCCGCTCCGAGACGTCCAGCTCGTACATGTAGAGGTCCATGGCCTTCTCGAGCCCGACCGCCTCGCACAGCTCCCGGTAGTAGGGCGGGTGCCATGGCTGCTTGATCATCGGCTCGCGCTCGTAGCCCTCGATCAGCAGGCCCGCCTCGTCGTTCATCGTGAAGTCCATCGGCCCGACCATCCGGTCGCGGCCCCGGGCGGCCAGCCAAGCGCCGGCGGCGTTGACGAGGCCCTGGATCACCTCCGGGTCCTGCTCGAACTCGAGGAAGCCGAACATGCCCCAGGCGTTGCCGTGGTACTCGTTGAAGGCGTGGTCGATCTGGGCGCTGATTCGGCCCACGACCCTGCCCTCGCGGCGCGCCAGGAACAGCTCCGCCTCGCCGTGCTTGAAGAAGGCGTTCAGGCGCTTGCTCAGGAAGGCCCGGCGCTCCAGCTTGAGCGGGGGAACCCACTGGTCGGCGTTAGCATGCAGCCGGAACGGCAGCTCGATGAACTCGCGCAGGTCCCGCCGCGAGCGAACGCGCTGCACGTCGAGCGACACGGCGGAGCACCCTACATGCCGACGGCAATCGATCTGTTCGAAAGGGCACGCAAGCACGAGCGCTTCGAGCAGCTGCAAGCGGCGCGCGAGCACGACCTGCTCCCCTACTTCCGCGTGCTCGAAGGCCCCGCCGGCCCCGCGGTCGAGATGGAAGGCCGCGAGCGGATCATGCTGGGCTCGAACAACTACCTCGGGCTGACCGGCGACCCCCGCGTAAAGGACGCCGCCCGCGAGGCGCTCGAGCGCTTCGGCACCGGGCTCACGGGCTCGCGCTTCCTGAACGGCACGCTCTCGCTCCACCTCGAGCTCGAGCGCGAGCTGGCCGACTGGATGGGCACCGACGACGCGCTCGTGTTCACGACCGGCTACCTCGCCAACACCGGCTCGATCGGCACCCTGCTGGGCCCCGAGGACACCGTGATCTGCGACTCGGGCGACCATGCCTCGATCCTGGACGCGGTCTCGATGTCGCGGGCGCGCATCCGCCCCTTCCGGCACAACAGGCTCGACAAGCTCGAGACGATGCTCGAGCGCGCCGAAGGCGATGGAGGCGGCGTGCTCGTGGTCGTGGACGGCGTCTTCTCGATGGAAGGCGACCTGGCGCCGGTTCCGGACATCGCCCACCTCTGCCGCGAGCACGGCGCCCGGCTGATGGTCGACGAGGCCCACGGCGTTGGGGTCCTGGGCGCGCGGGGGGCGGGCGCCTGCGAGGCCTACGGCGTCGAGGACGAGGTCGACCTTCGGATGGGCACCTTCTCCAAGTCACTGGCCTCCTGCGGTGGCTTCATCGCCGGCCCCGCCGACGTGATCGACTTCCTGCGCATCCAGTCGCGATCGTTCATGTTCACGGCCGCCGCGGTGCCCGCCGCGATCGGCGCGGCGCTCGGCGCGCTGCGCATCATCCGTTCCGACGACGGGCCGGCCCTGATGGCCAAGGTCCTCGACAACGCCCGCTACCTGCACAGCGGCCTGGCCGAGCGCGGCTATCAGGTGATGGAGCCCACCCGCATGCCCGACGGTTCGGAGCTGCTCAGCCCGATCGTCCCGGTGCTGATCGGCGACGACTGGGAGGCCGTCCTGCTCTGGAAGGCGCTCTACGACGCCGGCGTGTACGTGAACGTGGCCCTCTACCCGGCGGTCCAGCGCGGCGGCGCGCTGCTGCGGACGAGCGTGATGGCCACCCACGAGCGAGAGCACCTGGACCGCGCGCTCGAAGCTTTCGAGCGGGTGCGGAACGACCGCACCGAAGGGGCCGCGGACGGGGCGCCGTGATGACTTTGTCCCGCATATGCGGACGAAGTGAACGCGGCGCCTAGGTTGCCAACCGTAGGAGGGCGGTGACGACCGCGGCGGTCGTCACCGACACGAGGATCGGGGCCTTCAACGCGATCGCGACGGCCGCGACTCCCACCCCCGCCAGCCGCTCGTCGATCACCAGCTCCTCGTCGCCGCCCACCGCCTGCGTGACCACCAGCGCCGCGAGAACCGCGGGCGCAAGCAGCTCCACCACGCCACCCAGCCGGTCGGGAAGCTCCCGCCCCCCGGCCAGCACGGGCCCAGCCGCCTTGATGGCCACCGTGGCCGCCCCGATGACGACCACCGCCGCCCAGGCCGTGCTCACGAGCGCTCCTCCCTCCCGCGCAGCCCGATCAGGCAGGCCGCTACGGCGACGATGACCGGTACTCCGGCGGGAGCCACCGGGATCAGCACCAGCGCGATCGCTCCGCCCACGAGTGCCGCGGTAGCGGCCGGCCGCGAACCGAGCTGGCCCACCAGCAGGGCCAGGAACAGAGCCGGGAAGGCCGCGTCGAGGCCGAGGTCCTCGGGGTCCCCGAGCGCCCCGCCGGCGATCACTCCCGCCGTCGTGCCTGCCACCCAGGCCGCGTAGAGCAGGAGCCCGGCTCCAACCAGGATGCGGCGGTCGAAGCGCCGCCCGCGCTCCTCCTCGACGATCGACAGCGCCCATGCCTCGTCGACCACGAGCTGGGACTGGAGCAGCCGCCGCCAGACGCTTCCCTCGAAGGCCGGGGCGGCCGCCAGCCCCATCGGGCCGTAGCGGGCGTTCAGCAGCACGGCCGCCCCGACGGCCGCGGCCAGCGTGCCGCCGGCGCCGAGCACGGAGATCGCGGCGAACTGGGCCGAACCGGCGAACGTGGTGACCGACATCACCACGGCCGCGAGCGGCTCGAAGCCGGCCGAGCCGGCCAGGACCCCGAACGACACGCCGAACAGCCCCACTGCCACCGCGAAGGGCGCAGCCAGACGAAGACCGTCGCGGTACCCGTAAGCACCGCGACGGTCTTCTGCGGGGAGAGCTTCTAGCGGTGGCGCCTGCGGACCCGGGATGTCAGCTCCACGAACAGGGCGAACGGATGGGCGTTGGGGGCGGAGTCCAGGCGCTTGGCCTCGGCACTCCGCGCTTGCGCGGTCGCCCAGTTGATCGGGGAGCTCATCACGCCGCCTGCCGCTGGGTGCTGAGCTCCAGCATCTGGACGACGTCGGCGGTCAGGTGGAAGGGGTCGGCCACCACGCCGTCACGCTTGCCGATCGGCATCGCCGCGCGCAGCTCGCCGTCGACGAAGGCGAGCATGGTCTGGCCCTTCGGGGCCGCGCGGTCGTCCAGCAGCGCCAACCGGAAGATGTCGGCCGAGTCGGCCTCGGTCGAGCGCCTGATGGTGATCGCGTCTCTCATGGGGGCCTCCTGGTGCGTAACCAGCGTTTGCATTTGATCGGTATAGTAACACCATCAAACGCCGATAGCAAGTTACGAGATACTGATGGCAGGCATAAGCGATACTGGTACCTCAACCCCCGAAACCACTAGACTGGAAACCGCTATGGCGGCGAACTCCAGCGTAGAGAAGACCGCTCCAGAGCCGCTCTACCTGGTCCAGGAGTTCGTCAACAGCGTGCACTTCGAGCCGGGCGCGCCCACCGAGGAGTACCTCACAGACGCGGACGCCCTTCGCGCATGGCTCGTCGAACACGGCCTGATGGAGGCCGACGAGGAAGTGACCGAGGGCGATCTGAGGCGGGCGCTCGACGTCCGCGAGGGCCTGCGGTCGCTCCTGCTCGCGAATAACGGCCTGCCTCTGGACGAGACGCAGGTGGAACGGCTCGACCGCGCCTCGAGCCGGGCCGGCATGCGGGTGCACTTCTGCGCCGACGGCCCCAAGCTGGTGCCCGATGCCGCCGGGGTCGACGGCGCGATTGCGCGGCTGATGTCGGTGGTGGCGAGTGCGGTGTCGGAGGGTTCTTGGAAGCGGCTCAAGGCCTGCCCCCGCCACGACTGCTTCTGGGCCTTCTACGACCACTCGAAGAACCGCTCCGGCAAGTGGTGCAGCATGGAGACCTGCGGCAACGTGGAGAAGGCCAAGGCCTACCGGCAGCGCCAGAAGAGCGCAGGCTAGGCCGACCGCGGCCTGGCTACTCGACCGTGTGGACTTTGAACAGGTTGGTGCCGCCGGCGCTCCCGGCCGGCAGCCCGGCGGTGATGCCGAGCTTCTCGCCCTTCTCGGCCAGGCCCGCGTCGACGGCCGCCCGGGCGCACGTCTCGATCAGGTCGATCGTCTCCTGGGGCTCCTTGTGGATCCGGGCCTGGACCCCCCAGAGCAGCTGGCAGCGGCGCACGATCTCTCGCCGAGGTGACAGCGCCAGGACCGGCGCCTTCGGCCGGTAGGCCGAGATCAGCCTGGCCGTGGTGCCTGTGTTGGTAGGGCAGACGACCGCCTTGAGCCCCAGCTGGTAGACGGCGCCCACGGCCCCGAACGCGATGGCGTGGTACTGGTTGTTGGCTTGGGGGCCGCGCTCGGCCAGCCAGCGGCCGTAGGGCAGCTCGCGCTCGGCGGCCTTCGCGATCGCGGCCATCATCTCCACGGCCTGAACCGGGTGGCGGCCGACCGCGGTCTCCTGGGAGAGCATCACCGCGTCGGTGCCGTCGAAGATCGCGTTGGCGACGTCGGCCACCTCGGCGCGGGTGGGGCGCGTCGAGTGCACCATCGACTCGAGCATCTGTGTAGCGGTGATGGTCGGCGTGGCCCGCCGGCCGGCCAGCGCGAGCAGGCGCTTCTGGACCAGCGGCACCTCCTCGATCGGCAGCTCGATCCCCAGGTCGCCGCGAGCGATCATGATCCCGTCGGCCGCCTCGATGATCTCGTCGCCGGCGGCGGCCGCCTGGGGCTTCTCGATCTTGGCGATCACCGGCATGTCCGACCCGTGCTCGCGCAGGTGC
>DATACN010000203.1:0-11574 GCA_036258995.1 Thermoleophilaceae bacterium
TTCCGGCTGATCCTGACCGAGCTGGGCACCGGCCTGGCCGGCCGCCCGCAGGACCTTCAGCAGGTGCTGCGCCGGGCCCATCCCGGCCTGCGCGAGACCTCCCGCGTCCTGCGCATCCTCGGCGACCAGAACCGGGTCATCGAGCGCTTCATCGCCGACTCGGACACGGTGGTCGAGGAGCTCGAGGCGAACAAGCGCGACGTGGTGCGCTTCATCCGGGAGGCCGGCGACGCCGCGGCGATCTCGGCCAGCCGGCGGGCCGACCTCGAGGACAGCTTCCGGTTGCTGCCGGACTTCCTGCGCGAGCTCGAGCCGACCATGGCCCGCCTCGGCGAGCTCGCCGACGAGCAGACTCCGCTGCTCACCGACCTGCGGCGCGCCGCGCCGGACCTGAACACCTTCTTCACCCGTCTCGGGCCGTTCTCCGAGGCCTCGCGCCCCGCGTTGAACTCGCTCGGCGAGGCGGGCCTGAAGGGCCGCAGGGCCTTCCTGCGCGGGGCGGACGAGGTGAAGGTCCTGAGGGAGCTGGCGCCCGACGTCCGGCCGACCTTTAGGCCGCTGCGGCAGTTCCTCCAGACGATGGACGACCGCCGCCGCGCGATCGACGAGGACCCCCGCTCGAGGCCGGGCAGCCCGCCGGCCCCCGATCCCACGGCGATCTCCGACAAGGCCGGCTTCACCGGCCTCGAGACGATCTGGAACTACTTCTTCTGGCAGTCGCTTGACCTGAACGGCTACGACCAGGTCAGCCACATGCTGCGCGCCGGGCTCAACATCAGCAAGTGCTCGGAGCTCCGGAGCGACATCGACCCGAACAGCGAGGACTTCAAGGACTGCAGCCAGTGGATCGGCCCGGACCTGCCTGGCATCACGATTCCCGACTTCACCGACGGCAGCACCGCCGCCCGCCTGGCCGCGGAGAGCTCGCGGCCCGCAAGCCGAGTCGGCGAGCGGCGCGCGCCGGGTGAGCCCGAGGCCGGGCCGCTGCCGGGCCAGCGCGACATCTCCCGCCCGCAGATCACGCTGCCGCCGGGCGTGCAGGAGCTCATCGACGAGCTCCCGCGGCAGCGACGCCAGCCGGACCTGAGCTCGCCGTCGCCGCAGACCGACACGAACCTCCTCGACTTCCTCCTGGCGCCATGAGAAGCCGAAGCGGAGCAGCCTCCCTCGTCGCCAGCCCGGTCCTCGTCGGGGCGGTCACCACGCTGGTCACGATCATCGCGGTGTTCATCTCCTACAACGCCAACAAGGGCCTGCCCTTCGTGCCCACCTACCAGATCAAGGCGGAGCTGCCGTCCGGCGGCAAGCTCGTGAAGGGCAACGAGGTCCGGACGGGCGGCTTCCGCGTCGGCGTGGTCGACGACATCCAGCCGAGGACGACCACGGTGAACGGCGAGCGCAAGACCATCGCCCTCGTGGACCTGAAGCTCGACAAGACCGTCGAGCCGCTAGGCGTCGACACCAAGGTGCGCACGCGCCCGCGCTCGGCCCTCGGGCTCAAGTACATCGAGCTGACGCCGGGCAAGGCCGAGCAGACGCTCTCGCCCGGGGACACGCTTCCACTCCGCAACGCCTCGGAGCCGCTCGACTTCGAGGACATCTACTCGACCTTCGACGACCAGACCCGGCCGGCGGTGCAGGACGCCACGGAGGGCTTCGGGAACGCCTTCGCAGGCCGCGGCAACGCCCTGAACACGGCGATCGAGGCGCTCAATCCGTTCATGACGCATCTGGAGCCGGTCATGCGCAACCTGGCCGACCCCGACACCGAGCTCGACCAGTTCTTCCTCCAGATCGGCCGCGCCTCGGCCCAGGCCGCGCCGGTGGCCGAGGAGCAGGCGCGCCTGTTCACCCACATGGCCGACACCTTCGACGCCATCAGCCGCAACCCGGCGGCGCTCCAGCAGACGATCGAGAAGTCGCCGCCCACCGAGCTCACGGCGATCCAGTCGTTCCGGGTGCAGCGGCCGTTCCTCGCCGACTTCGCTGACCTGTCGCGGAGGCTGCGCCCCGCGGCGCGCGAGCTGCCGCGCTCGCTGCCCGCGATCAATCGCGCCTTCGCCGTCGGCACCCCGGTGCTGCCGCGCACCGTGGGCATGAACGAGGACTTCGAGGGGGCCTTCGAGCAGCTCGACGAGCTGTTCCGCAACCCGAACACGCTGCTCACGCTGCGGGACATCCGGACGGCGCTCACGGTGACCAGGCCGGCGATCGAGTACATCGCCCCGTACCAGACGGTCTGCAACTACGCCATCTACTTCATCCACGTGCTCGGCGAGCACCAGTCGCAGGTCGCACCCGACGGGTCCGGCACGGTGCAGACCGGCGGCGTCAAGCTGCCCAACAACGAGCAGCCGAACTCGTACGGGACGAGCGAGTCGTCGCGCAACGTAGACGTGCCGCCGGATCAGAAGGCCCGCGGCGCCAGGTCCAACGGTGAGTACGGGCCTCCGGGCGAGCCGCTCCACCGGTTGATAGCGCCGCTCTACAGCCCCGCGATCGACGCCCAGGGCAACGCCGATTGCCAGCGCGGTCAGGAGGGCTACCCCAATGGGCCGTTCGTGACCGACGGTCGCTATGGGCCGGGAGAGCTCGGACCACCGGTCCACTCGATCCCCTCCGGCGGCAACGCGCCGGTGGTCAACGCGGACTACCCGATCGTCTCGGGCGGGACCTTCAAGTCGCGTGAGCTTGGAATCGACAACCTGGCGGACGTGCCCTGATGAGCAAGTTCCGCGCCGGCATACTCGCTCTCGCGCTCCTCGCGGTCCTGAGCTACTTCGGGTTCACCAAGGCGAACCCGTTCGCCAACCCCTACGAGCTGCACGCGGTGTTCGACAACGTGTCGAACCTCAAGCCGCGCTCCCCGGTCCGCATCGCGGGCGTGGACGTGGGCAAGGTCGTGAAGCTCGACCCGATCACCGAGGGCGAGGGCTCGGCGAAGGTGACGATGGAGCTGAAGGACAAGGCCCTGCCCATCCACAAGGACGCGCAGCTCAAGATCCGCTCGCGCATCTTCCTCGAGGGCAACTTCTTCATCGACATCCGCCCGGGGTCTCCGTCCGCACCCGAGCTCGAGGACGGTTCCACGATCCCGATCCAGCAGACCGCTGCCCCCGTGCAGTTCGGCGAGCTCATCTCGGTGCTCCAGCACGACACGCGCGAGGATCTGCAGACCTTCCTGCGCGAGTACTCGAAGGGCCTGTCGGGCAAGGGCGCCGCGGGCTTCAACGAGGCGATCAAGTACTGGGAGGGCGCCTACCGCACGAGCTCACTGGCGAACGACGCCACGCTCGGACAGGAGCCCGCCCGCGACCTCCAGCGCGTGCTGCGTGGACAGGCGCGCGCGTTCCGTGCGCTCTCGCGCGACGAGGAGACGCTCAAGGACCTGGTCACCGACTTCAACACCACGGCCGCGGCCTTCGCGGCCGAGGACGCCGCGCTCGAGGCGTCGGTGCCCGCGCTGCGCGACACCGTGACCCGCGGCCAGCCGGCGCTGGCATCGCTCGACGCTGCGCTGCCCTCGCTGCGCGCCTTCGCGAGTGACGCGCTCCCGGGCGTCCGCTCCTCCGGGCCGACGCTCGACCTGGCGATCCCGTTCATCCGCCAGGCCCGAAGGCTCGTCTCGCCGGCGGAGCTGCGCGGGGCCGCGCGCGAGCTGCGCCTCTACATGCCTGCACTCGTGTCGCTGAACGTCCGCTCTGTCGACGTCGCCTCGGAGGGCCGCCAGCTCTCGGCCTGCACGAACGAGGTGCTCGTGCCCTTCATGCAGGACAGGGTCCCGTCCCACGAGGAGAAGAACACCAACCAGCAGGTCCGCCACCAGCTGCAGCGCAGCTTCCCGGGCCTGTCGGGCGAGAGCCGCCTCTCCGACGGCAACAACCAGGCGTTCCACGCGCAGGCCGTGCCGCCGCCCTTGAGGGTGCAGCCCGCCCCGCCCACGGTCGTCGACCAGCCGCCGCCGCGGCGGCCCGACGTGCCGTGTGAGACGCAGGAGAAGCCGATCCTGGATGCGCCCGACGTGGCCGCCGCGGAGTTGGGGCCCTGATGAGGACCGCTATCCGAAAGCACCTCGGCGACTTCCTGGCGATCATCGCGCTGTTCGTCATCGCGCTCGGCGCCGCCGCCTACATCCTGGCCAACCAGCGCCTGCGCTTCCCGCTGGTCCAGAAGCCAGTGCACCGGCTGAAGGTCGAGCTTCCGAACGCCCAGGCCGTGACGCCGGGCCAGGGCCAGACCGTACGCGTGGCCGGGGTCGAGGTCGGCCAGATCGGCAAGGTGGAGCTCGAGGACGGGGTGGCGGTCGTGGAGCTCGCCATCGAGCCGAAGTACAAGACGCTGATCCGCAAGGACGCGACCGTGCTCCTGCGCGCCAAGACGGGCGTCAAGGACATGTTCGTGGAGGTCGACCCGGGCGACGGCCCTCCGATGAGGGAGAACGAGCGTATCCAGGTGTCGAACACGCTCGAGGACGTCGACCCCGACGAGTTCTTCGCCGCGCTCGACGCCGACACGCGCGACTACCTGAGGCTCCTGATCTCGGGCGCCGGCAAGGGCCTTGAGGGCCGCGGCTCCGACCTCCAGGAGGTGTTCGCCCGCCTCGGACCGCTGCACCGCGACCTCGAGCGCGTCTCGAGCGCGATCGCCAGACGGCGCGCGAACTTGCGCCGGCTGATCCACAACTACGGGATGCTCGTCAGCGAGATCGGCCGCAACGACCGCGACGTGGTCCGGCTCGTGCAGGCGTCGGAGGACGTGTTCTCGGCTTTCGCGGCGCAGGACGCGAACATCACCGAGGCCGTCCGCCGGCTGCCCGGCGCGCTGTCGACCACCGCGACGACGCTGGGCAAGGTCGATCGGCTGGCCGACACCATGGGCCCCGCGTTCGAGTCGCTTCGGCCCGCCTTCCGGCAGCTCGACGACGCAAACGAGGAGACGATCCCGCTGCTGCGTGAGGGCACGCCGATCCTGCGCGACGAGATCAGGCCGTTCGCGCGGGCGGCCCGGCCCTTCACCCGCGACTTCGGGCGTGGCGCCCGCGGCCTCAACGCCGGCGCGCCCGCGCTCATCCGGACCTTCAGGGGCCTCAACCGCTTGTTCAACATCGGCGCCTACAACTCCGGCGGCGCGGAGGGCCTGACCGGAGACCTGGCCAGGGACCGCGCGCGGGACGAGGGATACCTGTACTGGCTCGCCTGGCTGGGCCAGAACACCGTCTCGATGTTCAGCACCTCCGACGCCAACGGGCCGTTCCGCCGCTTCTCGATCGTGGGTGTGAGCTGCTCCGTGTTCCGCGGGATCGCCGAAGGCGCCACCGGCCAGCTCCCCGAGGAGCTCCAGGGTCAGCTCGAGCAGATCGCGGGCGTACTGCCGCCGGACCTCCTGCCGGTCGCCAATCCCGTAACCGAGCCGGGGGCCTTCCTCGAGCAGCTCCTGGCCGAAGCGAAGTTGTGCAACGCACCAGGTGGGCCCTAGGCAATGATCAAGCAAGCACCCAGCCTCGGCCGGATCTTCGCCATGGTGGCGTTCGCCCTCTCGGTGTTCGGCCTGCTGATGTTCCTGTGGCTCGCCTTCGGCGGCCCGATCCCGATCAAGCCTGAGGGCTACCGGCTCACCGCGCACTTCAAGGAGGCCGCGACGCTGGCGGTCGAGGCCGACGTCCGGATGGCCGGCGTGAACATCGGCAAGGTCAAGAAGAAGGAGCTCGACAAGCGCGGCGTGCGCACGATCGTCGAGCTGGAGCTCAAGCCCGAGTACGCGCCCGTGCCGAAGGACACCAAGGCGATCCTGCGCCAGAAGACGCTGTTCGGCGAGACCTATGTGGAGCTGACCACGGCCAGCAAGAAGGCAGGGATCCTCGAGGACGGGAAGTCGATCCCCAACACCCAGATCGAGCCCACGGTCGAGCTCGACGAGATCTTCACGTCCTTCGATGAGCCCACCCGGCGCTCCTTCCAGGAATGGATGCGCGAGCTCGCCAAGGCCAGCCGAGGCGAGTCGAGCCAGCACCTGAACGACGCCTTCGGCAACCTCGAGGGCTTTGCCGTCGACGGCGCCAAGCTGCTGCGAGTGCTCGACGAGCAGGAGATCGCGGTCCGCCGCATGATCAAGAACACCGGCGTGGTATTCGGCGCGTTGAACGAGCGCCAAGGCGCCCTGCGCGGGCTGATCCAGAACTCCCACGACACGTTCGAAGCGACCGCCTCGCGTGACGAGGCTCTCGCCGAGACCTTCCTCATCTTCCCGACCTTCCTCGACGAGTCGCGCGTGACGCTGTCACGCCTCGAGCGGTTCGCCAACAACACGCGCCCGCTCGTGAACAGGCTCAAGGCCCCGGCCGACGACCTCGGGCCGACGGTACGCGACCTGGGCGACCTGGCCCCCGACCTGACCAGGCTGTTCCGCAACCTGCCCCCGCTGATCCGGGCCGCCGACAGCGGGGTTCCGGACCTCGAGCGGGTCCTGGAGGGCCTTGAGCCCGTGGTCGAGGCGGCTCACGTGTTCTTCCCCGAGCTGAACCCGATCCTGTCCTACTTCAACTTCCACCAGACGACGATCACGGGCTTCCTCATGAACGGCGCGGCCGACATCTCCGGCGACTTCGGCGGCGAGCGCTACCAGACCCAGGTCGGAATAATCGACGGGCGCTCGTTCCGGCGCAACATGACGATCCCGCCCTGGGCGCGCGGCAACGCCTACCTGGCGCCCAACGCCCTCCAGCGTGGCATCGCGCTGGGAACGATCGAGAGCTTCGACTGCGACGCGGTCGGGGGCGAGCAGGTCGAGCCCGCCGACGAGCCGCCGCCGCCCGAGGATCCGGAGCCGCCCTGCTTCGAGCAGCCGCCCTCGCTCTACAACGGGCAGCAGTTCGTTGTCCCACAGCGCGGCCGAGCGCCGTTGCGCGACAACCCGAGCTTCCGCAACGGAAGCGACGGCGTGGCGCGCGACCCGCACCCCGAGGACCCGCTCCACTAGCCCGGCGCCGGCCGTCCCCTGATCGGGGACAATGCCCGCGTGCTGTCGCTGCGCGGGCTGTATGAGCGGCTGGGCGCCCGCTACCTGCTGCTATTTGGCGCCTTCGAGGTCGTCTCGGCCGTGGTCGTTTGCTGGGCGACGGTCGGGATGTTCTCGCTCTACGTCGAGATGTCGTTCGACGAGTTCTGGCAGATCACCGTTTTCGCGGAGGCGACGGTGTTGGTCGCCATAGGGTGGGTGATCGCCCGGTCGGCGCGGCTCGCGCGGCCCGTGATCGACTGGCTCCAGGCCGGCAAGCCGGAGGACGGCGCGCTCGAGGCCTGGCGATGCGGCGTGGCCCTGCCGCGGCAGGTCGTGGAGGACACGAGCTGGCAGCCGTTCGTGATCGTGGCGGCCCCGAACGCGGTCTTCCTCTCGCTGCACCTCGACCTCCCGGTCTACAGCGGCCTGATCGTGTTCGCTGGCGTCTTGATCGCCGTGGCGTACGCGGCGCTCCTGCACTTCTTCGCCAGCGAGCAATTCCTCAAGCCCGTGGTCTCGGACATGGCCGAGCGGCTCCCGCCCGACTTCGCCGGGAGCCGGGCCGGGGTTCCGCTGCGCTGGAAGATGCTCGCCGCGCTGCCGCTGATCAACGTCGTGACGGGGGTCGTGGTAAGCGGGCTGTCCACGGACGGCACGGCGTCGCTCGAGGACCTGGGCCTTGACGTGGCTGTCGCGCTGCTCGTGTCGTTCACGCTCTCGTTCGAGCTGACGCTGCTCGTGGCCAAGTCGGTGCTGGGCCCGGTGGACGACCTGCTCGAGGCCACCGAGCGGGTCAAGCGCGGCAGCCTGGATGCCCGGGTGCCGCTGACCTCAGCCGACGAGGTGGGGGAGCTGGCCGGGAGCTTCAACGAGATGATGCAGGGGCTGGCCGAGCGCGAGGCGCTGCGCGAGGCCTTCGGCAGCTACGTCGACCCCGAGGTGGCCGAGCGCGTGCTCGAGGAGGGCGAGCTGATCGAGGCCCAGGAGCGCGAGGTGACCGTGCTGTTCGTGGACATCCGCGACTTCACCTCGTTCGCGGAGCGGTCCAGCCCGAGCCAGACCGTGGCCTTCCTGACCGACTTCTTCGAGTTGGTGGTACCGATCGTCAAGCGCCGCGGCGGGCATGCCAACAAGTTCCTCGGTGACGGGGTGCTGGCCGTGTTCGGGGCGCCGGAGCGCCTCTCCGACCACGCCGCACGAGCGGTCCGCGCCGCTGCCGAGATCGTGGAGGCGGTCGAGGACCGGTTCGGAGACGACCTGCGGGTCGGAGTGGGCATCAACTCCGGCTCCGTCGTGCTCGGCTCGGTGGGGGGCGGCGGCAGGCTCGAGTTCACGGTCGTGGGCGACCCCGTCAACGTGGCCGCGCGGGTCGAGGCGGCCACCCGGGACACGGGCGATGCCGTGCTGCTGACGGAGGCCACGCGCGGCCGGCTGCCCGATCCCGACGCCGTCGTGGAGCCCCGCGGAGAGGTGCCGTTGAAGGGAAAGTCCGAACCGGTGCCGGTCTACGCGTTATCCGTACCCCTGGACGAAAGTACTATCCCCCAAACGGGGCATATAAAGGCCGAGGCGTGAGCTGCCGACGAACCAACCGTGGCCCCGTTCTACTCCCTGCGCACGCGCGCGCGGGCGTCTGCCGTTCGCGCTGCCCTGGCGGCAGCGCTGTTCTGCGTGCTCGCGGCCGCTCTGCTGGCCGGCGCGGCTGTCGCCGCTCCGACTGACCCGGAGGGCGAGAACGGGGCGACCGAGGTAGTCGTCGAAACTCCCCAGCCGGACGGGGCCGACACCGGCGGGGACGAGGACGAGGAGCCCGACACCGGCGATACCGGCGAGGAGGAGCCCGACGCGGGGTCGACCGGCAAGGACGGGGACAAGGGCGATCCGGACCAGTCGGACAAGAAGGAGAAGCCCGACGAGCCCGGCAAGCCGAGCAAGCCGGACAAGCACGATGACGACGACGAGGGCGACGACGACGACGAAGACGAGGACGACGAGGACGGCCCGGTCGACCTGCCCGACCAGGGCGGCGCGGTCAACCCCGGTGACGGCGCCGGCAGCCGCACCGACGGAGTCTCCGTGCAGCCCGTCGTGCCCCTGCCGACCGCTCCTGCCGCCCCGGCGCCGCAGGCACAGCCCCGCTCGCGGAGCCGCTCGCGCGCCAGGCGCGGAGCGGATCGCCGCGACACCCCGAATCGCACGACCGCCAACCGCGGCGGAGGCGGAGCGGGAGGCGGCCGGAGCACCGCCCCGGCCGACGGGACCGGCGTAACCGACGCCTCCGAGTCGGCGACGACCGGCTCGCCGGCGGCCGACGGCGATCTCCGCGCGGCGGAAGCGACCGAGCAGCGCAGGGCGCGCCAGCAGGAGGCCGCCCGGCAGCGCCGCGAGCGCGACGAGGAGGGCTCGCCCGTCACCCGCACCGTGACACGCACCGTCAACGACATCGTCGAGGTCGTGCCCGACTCGATGAAGGCGGCGCTGGCCGCGCTGGCCGCGCTGGCCGTGCTGCTGGCCGGCGGCTATCTCTTCTCCACGGCGCGGGCGCGGCGCCTGGCCCGCCAGCGCAAGGAGCTGCTGAGCGAGGTCGGCCTGCTGCAGGGCGCCCTGCTGCCCACGGTTCCGGCCGCGCTGGGCGGGCTCAGGACCTCCGTCGCGTACCGGCCGGCCGACGGCCCAGGGGCCGGCGGCGACTTCTACGACGTGGTCCCCCTGACCGGCGGCCGCGTGGGCTTCATCCTCGGCGACGTGTCGGGCCACGGCCGCAGCGCGCTCGAGCGCACGGCCTTCATGCGCTACACCCTGCGCGCCTACCTCGAGGCCGGTCTCGAGCCGCGGGTTGCCCTGCAGGTTGCCGATCGCGTGATCGACGAGAACCTCGGTGGCGACTTCGCCACCGTCATCCTCGCGGTGCACGATCCCGAGAGCGGCTCGCTCACCTACGCGAGCGCTGGCCACCCCGCTCCGATCGTCACCGGGCCCGAGGAGCACGAGCCCGTCACCGCCGCCTCCTCTCCGCCGATCGGCGTGGGAGTGCGGACCGGACTGCGCCAGACCACGATCCCGCTCGAGCCCGGGTCGGTGGCCTGCTTCTACACGGACGGGCTCAGCGAGGCGCGCACCGAGGAAGGCATCATGGGCCGCTGGCGGCTCGCCAAGCTCGTCTCCGAGCTCGGCCGCGACGCCGACGCCGAGCGGCTGCTCGAGCGGGTCGCGCAGGAGTCGCGCCTGCTCTCGGACGACATGGCCACCGTGCTGATCACACCCACGGCGGGCGTGACCGCGGGCGGCTTCCGGACCGAGCAGCTGGAGGTCTCCGAGGCCGAGCTCGACGCCTCGCTGGCGCGGCGCTTCCTGGACGCCTGCGGCGTCTCCGAGGCCGATGCCGAGGCCGCCGAGCGGGAGGCCCGGGCCGTGGCCTCGCAGTTCGGCGGGGCCGTTCTGCACGTGGTGCTCGGCAACCGCTGCCGGGTCGAGGTGTTCCCGCGCAACGTGGAGAGCATCGAAGCGGCCTCGCGCCGCGCCGCCGCGCGCTGAGCCGCCGAGCCGTTAGGCTCGCTCGGCCTTGGCGATAGAGCAGGCAGTGCAGCTCCACGGAGGCCGGCTGGTCGCGAAGCGCCTGCGGGCGCACGGTGTCTCGAAGCTGTTCACGCTCTCGGGCGGCCACCTCTTCTCGATCTACGACGGCTGCCGCGAGGAGGGAATCGACATCGTGGACGTGCGCCACGAGCAGTCGGCCGCGTTCGCGGCCGAAGGGTGGGCGAAGGCCACGCGCGAGCCCGGCGTGTGCGCGCTGACCGCCGGCCCCGGCGTGACGAACGGGATGTCGGCGATGGCGTCGGCCTTCCAGAACGCGTCGCCGATGCTGATACTCGGGGGCCGCGCGCCCGCCGCCCGCTGGGGCCAGGGCTCCCTGCAGGAGATCGACCACGTGCCCTTCGTCGAGCCGGTCACGAAGCTGGCGCGCACGGCCCAGGCCACCGCCGACATCCCGGCGCTGCTCGACGAGGCCTTCGCGGCGGCCGTCGAGCCGCCCACCGGCCCGGCCTTCCTCGACTTCCCGCTCGACCAGGTGTTCATGGAGGCCATGGCGGACGCGGACGCCCCGGCCGAGCTTGCCGATCCGACGGCCGCTCCGGCCGCGGAAGGAGACGCGCTCGACCGCGCCGCCGAGCTGCTCCGCGGCGCCTCGCGGCCGGTGCTGATGGCCGGCACGGGCCTCTACTGGGCGCGCGCCGAGGTAGCGCTCGGCGAGCTCTGCCGCGAGCTCCAGCTTCCGGCCTTCCTGAACGGCCTGGCGCGGGGCTGCCTGCCCGCCGACAACGCCATGTTCTTCTCGCGCGCGCGAGGGTCCGCGCTGAAGTCCGCCGACGTGGCGCTCGTCGTGGGCGTGCCGATGGATTTCCGGCTCGGCTTCGGCGGCTCCTTCGGCGAGGACACCCAGATCGTGGCGATCGGGTCGGCCCGGCCGGAGCGCGAGCATCCCCGAGCGCCGGCCGCCGAGCTCTACGGCGGCGTCGCGGCCACGCTGGACGCGCTCCGATCGGCGGGCGGCCCGGGACCCGACCGCTCCGCCTGGCT
>DATACN010000204.1:0-7874 GCA_036258995.1 Thermoleophilaceae bacterium
CTCGAGCAGCTCCTCGTGACCGAGCGGCAGCAACTCCCGCAGGGTCTCGACGAGCGCGGTCCTCAGGTTCGCGGCGGTGGCGTTGTGGTCGCTATGGGCACCGTCGGGGGGCTCCGGCACCACGGCGTCCATCACCCCCAGCCTGAGCAGGTCAGGGGCGGTGATCCGCAGCGCCGCGGCGGCGCGCGGAGCGGCGGCTGCGTCCTTGAACAGGATCGTGGCGCAGCCCTCCGGGCTGATCACCGAGTAGTAGGAGTTCTCCAGCATCAGCACCCGGTCGGCGGCGGCCAGGGCGAGCGCGCCGCCGCTGCCGCCCTCGCCGGTCACGACCGTCACCACCGGCACGGGGAGCCGCGACATCAGCATGATCGACTCGGCGATCGCGTTCGACTGGCCGCGCTCCTCCGCGCCGAGGCCCGGATAGGCGCCCGCGGTGTCCACCAGCGTGACCACCGGCAGGCCGAACTTGGCCGCGTAGCGCATCATCCGCATGCCCTTGCGGTAGCCGTCGGGCTCGGGCATGCCGAAGTTGCGCTCCATCATCTCGCCGGTGGTGTGGCCCTTCTGGTGGCCGATCAGCACGACCGGCAGGTCGCCTATCCGGGCCAGGCCGCTCACGATCGCGGGGTCCTGCTTGAAGGTCCGGTCTCCCGCGAGCTCGATGAACTCGTCGAACACGAAGCCCACGTAGTCGAGCGTGTGCGGCCGCTCCAGGTTCCGCGCGAGCTGCACCACGTCCCAGGGATCGCGCCGCTCGAGCGCGTCGGGGTCGCTCACCGGCGCCGCGCCCTCGCCCTCCGGCAGGCGCGACATGCGCCCGTCCGCACCGCTCTGGCGGGTCGCCTCGACCTCGGCGTGCAGGGCCACCAGGTTGCGGATGGTGCGGCCCAGGTTCTCGCGCGGCTCGACGATGTCGAGCATCCCGTGGTCCATCAGGAAGCCCGCCGTCTGGAAGCCCTCGGGCAGCTTCTCCCTGATCGTCTGCTCGATCACCGAGGGGCCGGCGAAGCCGATGTGGGCGTCCGGCTCGGCGATCAGCACGTCGCCGAGGGTCGCGAACGACGCGCTCACGCCGCCGTAGGTGGGGTCCGTGAGCAGCGACATGTAGAGGATGCCCTCCTCGTTCAGCCGCCCGATCGCCTGGCTCGTCTTGGCCATTTGCATGAGCGACACGCAGCCCTCCTGCATGCGCGCGCCTCCCGAGGCGGAGATCACGAGCAGCGGGATGCGCCGCTCGAGCGCCAGCTCCGCAGCCCGGGTGATCGCCTCGCCCACCGCGCCGCCCATGCTGCCCCCGATGAAGCCGAAGTCGATGCCGGCCACGACGAGCGGCCGCCCATCGATGGTGCCCGTCCCGAACAGGGCCCCCGACTTGGCGCCCGCCTTCTCCTGCGCCGCGGCGATCCGCTGCGGATAGGGCTTCGAGTCGGCGAACGACAGCGCGTCGATCGGCTCGAGGTCGCCCGACAGCTCCTCGAAGCTGCCCTCGTCGAGCAGCTGACCGAGCCTGTCCCGCAGTCGCAGCCGGAAGTGGTGGTTGCACTCGGGGCAGACGCCCAGGTTTCGCTTCAGGCGCTTGTGGTAGACGAACGCCTCGCAGGCGGGGCAGCGCCGCCACTCGGCGGACACCGCGCGGCTCGGTGCGGCGACTTCAGCCAACGACGTCCTCCGTGGTCACGCTGCGGTCGTCCTCGGTGAGCTTGCGCCTGAAGTCGGCCAGCGTGGCGTCGACCAGCGTCTCGATCTCGTCGCGGCTGGGCGGCGCCTCGAGCGCCTGGAGGAAGGCCGTCGACTGGCCGCGGGCCACGCCTACTTCGATCTGCCCGCCGCCGTCACCGGCCGACAGCTCCAGGTGGGCGAGCACGGCGGTGGTGCGACCGACCGTGTCGATCGCCCCGGCTTCGCGCGCCAGCTCGAGCGCGCGCTGCTCGTCGCCGTTTCGCAGCGCGGCCTTGATCATGCCCTGGAGCGCCGCGACCTCGTCCTCGGGCAGGTCGGTCAGCTCTCGCAGGCGCCCGAAGGCCTCGGCGGCTTCGTCGGGGCGCCCCACATCGAGCGAGAGCTCGGCCACGTCGAGCGCGGCGAGCGCGTTGCCGGGGTCGGCGTCCACGATCTTCCGCGCCGCCGCGAGGGCCTCCTCGGGCTGGCCCACCGCCCGGTACATGTCCACGAGCGAGACGTGCGCGGTCGACACGCCGCCGGAGCGGCCCGCGACCTGCTCGAGCAGCGCCACGGCGTCGTCGCGCCGCCCCGCCTGGAAGGCCGTGTGGCCGAGCGCGGTCTGGGCGACCTCGTCCTCGGGCTCGATCTCGAGCACCTTCTGGAAGGCCTTCTCGGCCTCCTCGGTCCGTCCCTCGGCCGCCAGGGCGTCGGCCAGGTCCCGCCAGGCCTCGGCGGATTCCGGCTGCACCTCGGTGACCTTCGTCAGCTGGTCGACGGCGTCGGGGGCTCCGGTCTCGACGCCGGCACGGCCGGCCAGGCGCAGCAACTCGATGTCGTCCGCCGCGCTCGACAGGCCCTCGACCGCGGCCGCGCGAGCCTTCTCGAAGTCACCTGCCTCGTAATGCGTGCGAGCCTGCTCCAGGGCGCTCATCGGGCCGGCCCATCCTCGCCGATGACGCGCGAGTGAGTCAACCCGACTGGCTGTCGTCGACGGCGGGCATGTCGAGAACGGATTGGCGGCGGAACTCCGCCCCGAACTCGTCCCCCTCCTCCTCCTTGGCGTTGCTGATGTACTCGAGCGACTCCGGCTGGATCCGGAAGAAGATCACCGCGCTCGTAGAGCCGGGCCGCAGCTGCGGGTACTTCTGGCCGAAGAGGTCGGCGGCCTTGGCGATCCCCTCGCCCTCGACGGGGGCGCAGCGGCCGCGGCCCTGAACGCCCTTGGTCTCGCGCCAGTCGTCGGTGTACTCGTCGATCGCGAACGCGGCCGTCGCGTTCTGGTCGAGGTGCTTGGCCGTGTTGGAGCTCGGCTTCGTCCAGATGTAGATGTCGGAGCCGTCGTTGACGTAGGTGAGCGTCGCCGCCCAGGGCCCGTCGTCGCCGCTGGTCGCGAGCGTCAGCGTCTTCTGCGACCCGAGGTAGTCGAGGACCTCCTGCGGAACCTGTTCTGCCATGCGTTCTCCTCCTTTCAGGCCGTGGGCAGCTTCTCACGCAGGCGCGAGGTGCTGCGGCCCAGGATCTCCTGGGCCTGGATCGCGGTGATGACCACGGTGTTGACTATGTCGGTGACGGTGCAGCCGCGGCTGAGGTCGTTGACCGGCTTGTTCAAGCCCTGCAGCACCGGGCCTACGGCCGTCGCCCCCGAGGAGCGCTGCACGGCCTTGTACGCGATGTTGCCGGTGTCGAGGTCGGGGAAGATGAACACCGTGGCCTGGCCCGCCACCTCGCTGCCGGGTAGCTTCTTCTGGGCCACGCTGGCGTCCACCGCGGCGTCGTACTGGATCGGCCCCTCAACCTTGAGGTCGGGGCGGCGCTCCTGGACGACCTCGGTCGCCGAGCGCACGGCGTCCACGTCGGGCCCCCGGGCCGACTCCCCGGTCGAGTACGAGAGCATGGCCACGCGCGGCTCGACGCCGAAGGTCGCCGCCGTCTCGGCCGAGCTGATCGCGATGTCGGCCAGCTGCCGCGAATCGGGCTTGGGGTTGACGGCGCAGTCGCCGTAGACCAGCACGCGGTCGGGCAACAGCATCAGGAAGACGCTCGAGACCACCGACACCCCGCGCTGCGCCTTGATGATCTGAAAGGCCGGGCGGATCGTGTCGCCCGTGGTATGTGCGGCTCCGGAGACCATGCCGTCCACGTCGCCCGCCTGCACCATCAGCGTGCCGAAGTAGCTCACGTCGCCGACGGTCTCGAGCGCGAGCTCCTCGGTCATCCCCCGGTTCTTGCGCATCTCGTGGTAGGCCCCGGCGTAGACCGCGCGCAGCGGCGAGGTCTCCGGATCCACCACGTTCACGCCGTCCAGGTCGAGTCCGAGCGCGGCGCTCCGCCCGGCGACGTCGTTGGCGTTGCCGAGGACCGTCAGGTCGACGACGCCGCGCCGCAGCAGGATGTCGGCCGCGATCAGCACCCGCTCGTCGTCGCCTTCCGGCAGCACGATGTGCCGGCGATCGGCCTTGGCCCGCTCGACGAGCTCGTACTCGAACATCGTCGGCGTCATGCGGGCCGGGCGCTCGATGGCCATCCGCTGCTCGAGCTCGTGCGCATCGACTCCCGCCTCGAACACTCCCAGGGCCGAGGCGATCTTGCGCTCGTTGTCGGCCGTGATCGCAGGCCGCACGGACTCCACGCGGGCAGCGGCCTCGTAGGTCGAGGCGGGCGTCTCGAGCACCGGGAAGGGGGCCACCTGGAGCAGTCGCCGGATAGACGGGTTGAGCTCGTAGTCGCCGGTCAGCACGACCGCCGAGACGCTCGGGAAAGCCGACGACAGCGTGCAGGTGATGCTCGCGATCAGCACGTCGGGCCGGTCGGCCGGGACGATCACGAGCACCCCCTCCTCGAGCCCCTCGATGAAGTGCTCGACGCTCATGGCGGCGATGCGCACCCCGCGGACGTCGCGCTGGAGCAGCTCGTCGCTCGTGTCCGGCATGGCCAGCGACGCGCCGGCCCAGGAGGCGTTGCGCAGGTCGCCGAGCTCGAACAGCGGCTGGGCGCCGAGCGTGCTCGCGACCTCCGCCACGGTCGGGTGGGCGAGCTCCGGCTGCTCGGGCAGCACGTACACCGGGCGATCGCCGTCCTGGCCGGCGAGCGCCGTCGTGACCTCGCGAAGCACGGTCACCGGCACGCGGTTCACCACCACGCCGAACAGCTCGCAGCCCTTCTCCCGCAGGGACTCCTGCGCCACCCTGGCCGCCTCGACCGCCTCCTCCGGCGTCCTGCCGCTCACGACCACGAGCACCGGCACGCCGAGCTCGTTGGCGAGCTCGGCGTTCAGGTCGAAGTCGAGTGCCGGGGTGTGGCCGGCGAAGTCGGTGCCCTCGCAGACCATCGCGTCCCGGTCGGCGGCCAGCTCGCGATATGCGGCGACCACGCGCTTCTTGACCTCATCGCGCCGGCCCTCGGCGATCGCGGCCTGAGCCTCCCCGTCGGACATCGCGAACATCTGCTCGACGGGGGCATCGAGTCCGTAGCGGCGCCGCATCAGCTCGATCTCGGGATCCGCCTCTCCGTCCGAGAAGACGATCGGCCGGAAGAACCCGACCCGCTCCGCGCGGGACGCGAGCATCTCCATCAGGCCGAGGGCCACCACCGACTTGCCGCTCTGGGCGGCCATGGCCGTGATGTAGACGCTCTGTGCCACGCCGGTGCCGTGGGCCGGGCGGCTCAGCGGCTCAGGACGAGCCCGCGCCGTTGCCCGACCAGGTCCACTCGAGGATCTCGGGCGGGTCGTTGCCCTCTTCCCTGACGTAGGCGCGCAGCTCCTCGCGCTTCTTGGTCAGCTCGGTGATGACCTCCTGCGTGTTCGACAGCGTCCGCGTCGCGAACGCGCCGGACATGCCTCGCACCGCCTCGGAGGCGTCCACGTCGACCCGCAGCAGGGCGTCGATGGCCAGCTGGAAGCGGTCCACGCCGTTCATCGCGAGCAGCTCGAACGGCGTCGTGGTCGTCCCCTCCTCGGCGTAGCCCCGGACGCTGAACCGCTCCTGGGCCGGGCGGCGGTGGATGAGCTGGTGGATGGCGGAGGAGTACCCGTGGAAATTGAACAGAACCGGCTTGTCCTCGGTGTAGAGCTCGGCGAAGGCCGCCTCGTCCATCCCGTGGGGGTGCGCCTCGGGCCGCGCAAGCGTGAACAGGTCGGTCACGCCCACGAAGCGCACCCGCATCTCCGGGGCGTGCTCGCGCAGCAGGTCGGCCGCGGCCAGGAGCTCGATCACGGGGATCGTGCCGCAGCCGGCCAGCACGATGTCGGGGTCGCCGATCTCGCTGCTCGCCCACTCCCAGATGGTCGCGCCCTTCTCGACATGCTCCCGGGCCTCGTCCATCGGCAGCCACTGCGGCAGCGGGTGCTTGGACGCGATCACCAGGTTGATCGTGCGCGTCGACGAGTGCACCCTCTCCATGGTCGCCAGCAGCGTGTTGGCGTCCGGCGGGAGGTAGACGCGAGCCGTGTCCTCCTTGCGGTTGAGCATGGAGTTGATGAAGCCCGGCATCTGGTGCGAGTAGCCGTTGTGGTCCTGGCGCCAGCCCACCGACGTGAGCAGGTAGTTGAGGCCGGCCGGCGGCTCGCGCCAGGGAGCCTCCTCCTTCGACATCTTCAAGAACTTCGAGTACTGGTTGACCATCCCGTCGATGATCGGGATGAAGGCCTCGTAGCAGGGGAAGACGCCGTGGCGCCCGGTCAGCACGTAGCCCTGCAGCCAGCCCTGGCAGTTGTGCTCGGAGAGCACCTCCATGATGCGGCCGTCGGGCGCGTGGCCCGTGTCGATCTCCGGATCGAGCGGCCACTCCCAGACGTGGTCCGTGGCCTCGAAGACGGCGCCGAGGCGGTTCGAGGCCACCTCGTCGGGGCACATGATCCGGAAGTTCTTCTCGTCCTCGTTCAGCCGGAAGACGTCCGCGTACCACTCGCCGAGCTGCATCAGTGCGCTGCCGCCGGCCTCACCCCGGGTCGAGACGTCGAGGGCGTGCTTCTCGAGCTCGGGCAGGTTCAGGTCCTTGCGCAGCTTGCCCCCGTTGACGTGCGGGTTCGCGCCCATGCGCAAGTCCCCCGGCGGGCAGGCTTCGGCGATCTCCGGGAGCGGCCCGCCGTTCTCGTCGAACAGCTCCTCGGGGCCGTATGAGCGCAGCCAGTCCTCGAGGATCTTGAGGTGCCCTTCGTCGCTCTTGGCCTTCATCGCCGGCACCTGGTGGGACTTCGAGGTGCCCTCGACCTTGACGCCGTCGACCTCCTTCGGGCCGGTCCAGCCCTTGGGCGACTTGAGCACGATCATCGGCCAGCGCGGGCGCTCCGGCCGCTGGCCGCCGCCGCGGACCTGCTCCTGGAGCTCGCGGATCTCGCCGTGGGCCTGGTCGAGCGCGCCCGCCAGCTCGGCGTCGAGCCCGTCCGTGGGGCCGTCGACGATCAGCGGGTGCCAGCCGAAGCCCTCGAAGAGCTTGGTCAGCTCCTCGTTGCTCATCGACTTGTAGATCGTCGGGTTGGCGATCTTGTAGCCGTTCAGGTGCAGGATCGGCAGCACCGCCCCGTCCCCGCCGGGGTTGAGGAACTTGTTCGAGTGCCAGGCGCCCGCGGTGGGCCCGGTCTCGGCCTCACCGTCGCCGATGATGGTCACGGCGATCAGGTCGGGGTTGTCGAGGGCGGCGCCGAAGCCGGTGGCGAGCGCGTAGCCGAGCTCGCCGCCCTCGTGGATCGTGCCGGGGACGATCGGCGCGACGTGGCTGGGGAACCCGCCCGGCCAGGAGAAGTCGCGGATCAGCTTGGCCAGGCCGGCGCGGTCGCGGGAGAGCTCGGGATAGACGTCCTCCAGGCAACCGTCGATCCAGAGGTTCGCCAGGTTCGCCGGCGCCCCGTGCCCGGGGCCCGTGACCAGGAGCATGCTCGCCTGCGTGTCGAGGATCAGGCGATTGAGCCCCGCGTAGATCAGGTTGAGGCCGGGGACCGTGCCCCAGTGACCGAGCAGCCGGTGCTTGATGTGCTCGGGCTTCAGCGGCTCCTCGAGCATGTGGTTGTCGCTCAGGTAGATCATGGCCGCGGCGATGTAGTTCGTCGCGCGCCGGTAGGTCGACAGGGCCTCCACGAGGTTCGAAGGCGGTGCTCCGGTTGTTGCCACAGTTAGATCCTCCGGGATCGAGTCGCTTGGCCGAACCTAGCTTGGGAGGGCGGTGTGCGCAAGGCAGCCCGCGCTAGGCCTGGCTTCGCTGACGGTTGAGCTCGC
>DATACN010000205.1:0-5075 GCA_036258995.1 Thermoleophilaceae bacterium
CGGGGCCGCGAGCTCCCTCGCCCTCTCGACCGCGGCCCGCGGTTCGGCGACGGTCTCCGCGGGCGGGCCGCCGAGCTTGACGGCGAGGGTCTCGAGCGTGCCGGGCGACAGCGCCCGCGGGTTGGCGCAGCGGGTGAAGACGACGGCGTCGAAGCTCGGGAGCAGTGCGCGCAGGATCTCGGCTGCGTCCTTGTCCTCGAGGATGCTGATGACGGCCACGCGGGGACGGCGCTCGCCGACTGTCACCCGGAGGGCTTCGGCGAGGGCCGCTGCGCCGGCCGGGTTGTGGGCGCCGTCGTGGATGGTGAGCGGGTCGTCGGCCATTACCTCGAGCCGGCCCGGTATTCGCGTTTCCTCGGCTGCGCGCTTCAGTTCGAGGGCAGGTAAGGGGTGGCCCAGGAAGGCCTCGGCGGCGGCGGCGGCCAGGGCGAAATTGCGCTGCTGGAACGGGGCCAGCGTGGGGTTGGCCGACTTATGGCCGGTATACGTGTCGAAAGTCGACCCACCCCCGGCGCGCACCAGCTTCGCGTGCCTCTCACGTGCCATCCGTTCGGCGACCTCGAGCGCATCGGGGACCAGGTCGCCCACCACCAGGGTCGCGTGATCGCGAACCACCGCCAGCTTCTCCTCGGCGATGTGCGTGACCGTCGGCCCCAGCCACCGCGTGTGCTCCAGGCCCACGTTCGTCAGCACCTGCACCTTCGACGGGATCACGTTCGTGGCGTCGTAGCGGCCGCCCAGGCCGGCCTCTATCACCGCGACCTCCACGCCCCGGCGCCCCAGCTCGTGGTACGCGGCGGCCGTCAGCGCCTCGAACTGGGTCACCTGGTCGTCCTCGGCGACCGTTCGGTTCACCAGCTCGGCTGCGTGCGCCGCGCGCGATACCGCGGCCGCGAACTCGGCCTCCGACACGGGCTGCTCGCCTACCTCGATGCGCTCGCGAAAGGAGCCCAGGTGCGGGGATGTGTAGCTCCCCGTACCCAGCCCATGCCGCTCGAGGATCGCCGCCACATACCGGACCGTCGACGACTTGCCGTTCGTCCCCACCACATGGATGGACGCGAAGCGGCGCTGGGGCATCCCGAGCGCCGTCATCAGCTTGTGCATGCGATCGAGGCCGAAGCGCATGCCGAACAGCTCCAGCCCGAGCAGGTACTCCTCGGCCTGGCGGAAGGTCATGGCTGCCGCCGCGAGGTCACGCGCTCAGCCGTCGCAGCGCCTCGCGGTGCTCCTCGAGCTTTCGCCGCTCCTCCTCTACGACCTCCGAGGGGGCGCGCTCGACGAAGCGCTCGTTGGCGAGCTTCGACTCAGCCCGCTCGATCTCCTTACCCAGCCATTCCCGACGAGCCGCCAGGCGCTCCCGAGCGGACTCCGGGTCGAAAGCGTGCGAGCGAAGCACATGAACCTCGCCGCCGGGCACCGCGAGCGTCCCGAACACGTCCCCGTCGGACGCGTCCGGCGCCAGGAACTCAAATCGCGCGAGCCGGGCAATATGGGCGGCCAGCTCCGGGGCGAACCCGGCCTCCAGCCGCGCCGGGATGAGCGCCGAGGGCTTCGCGCCCACGTCGTCCCGGTAGCGCCGCAGGGAGGTGACGGCCTCGATCACGTCCCCGAGCGCTCGCTCCGCAGCGTCGTCGATCAGCGAGTCGTCGGCCTCCGGCCACGGCGCCACCGCAAGGAGGCCGCGCTCCCCAGGCAGGTACGACCAGATCTCCTCGGTCACGAAAGGCATCACCGGATGCAGAAGCTGCAGGCAGCGCTCGAGCGCGTGCAGCAGGACGCCCGAGACCGCGGCGTTGTCGTCGGAGTAGAGCCGCGGCTTGGCGAGCTCGAGGTACCAGTCGCACAGCTCCGACCAGAACACGTCGTACAGCTCGAGCGTCGCCGGCGACAGCCGGAAGCCCTCGATCAGCCCGGTCACCCGGCCGGTGGCGCGCTCGAGGCGGGACAGGATCCAGCGGTCCTCGACGCTCTCGGCCGCCGCGGCGGACGGCTTGGCCCCCTCTCCCACTCCCATCAGGATCAGCCGCGAGGCGTTCCACAGCTTGTTCGCGAGGTCGCGGCCCTGCTTGACCCGCTGGTGCGAGTAGCGCACGTCCTGGGTCGAGGCCATCGCCAGCAGGCCGAAGCGCACGGCATCCGCTCCGTGCTCCTCGGTCTCCTCGAGCGGGTCGATGCCGGTGCCGAGCGACTTGGACATCCGGCGCCCGTCCGGCGCCTGGATGATCGAGGTGATGGGCACGTCGGTGAACGGCAGCTTGCCGGTGAACTCGATGCCCATCATCACCATGCGCGCGACCCAGAGAAAGATGATGTCGCGCGCGGTGACGAGCACGTCGGTCGGGTAGAAGGCCTCGAGCTCGGGCGTCTCGCGCGGCCAGCCGAGAGTGGCGAACGGCCACAGCGCCGACGAGAACCAGGTGTCGAGCACGTCGGGGTCGCGCTCCCAGCCGTCCCCCTCAGGGGGCTCCTCGCCGACGTAGGTCTCATCGCCGCGGTACCAGACCGGCAGCTGGTGGCCCCACCAGAGCTGGCGCGACACGCACCAGGGCCGGATGTTCTCGAGCCAGTCCAGATAGACGCCGGTCCACGGCTTCTCGGGGTGGAAGCGGATCTGCCCGTCGCGCACGACGTCGACCGCAGGCCGCGCCAGCTCGTTCATGTCGCAGAACCACTGCAGCGAGATGAGGGGCTCGATGCGCCTGCCCGAGCGGTGCGAGTGCGGGACGTCGTGTGAGTAGGGCTGCCGGCCGGAGATCAGTCCTTCCTCTTCGAGGGCGGCCACCACCGCCTTACGGGCCTCGTCGGCGGGCAGGCCCTGGAACCGCTCGGGCGCCGCCTCGCTGATGTGGCCGTCCTCGCCTATGACGCTGACCTCGTCGAGGCTGTGCTTGCGGCCGATCTCGAAGTCGTTCGGATCGTGGCCGGGGGTGATCTTGAGGGCGCCGGTCCCGAACTCCGGGTCCACGTGCTCGTCGGCGACGATCGGGAGGCGCCGGCCGACCAGCGGGAGCACCGCCGCCTCGCCGACCAGCCGCGAGTAGCGCTCGTCCTCGGGATGCACCGCGATCGCGGTGTCCGCCAGCATCGTCTCGGGCCGCACGGTGGCGACTGTGAGAGCGCCGGACCCGGACTCGAGGGGATAGTCGATCAGGTAGAGGGTGTCGTCGACGTGCCTCTGCACCACCTCCAGGTCCGAGACGGCGGAGCCGGTGCCGGGGTCCCAGTTGACCATGTAGTTGTCGCGGTAGATCAGCCCCTTCTCGTGCAACCGCACGAAGACGTGGGTAACTGCCCGCTGGTAGTGCTCGTCCATCGTGAAGCGCTCGTCCGCGTAGTCGAGCGAGGCGCCGAGGCGCTTGTACTGCTCGACGATCGCCGAGCCGTGCTCGCGGCGCCACTCCCACACTCGCTCGATGAAGGCCTCGCGCCCGAGCTCCTCCTTCGACCTCCCCTCCTCCGCCAGCGCCTCCGCCACCTTGACCTCCGTGCCGATCCCGGCGTGATCGGTGCCGAAGATCCACTTCGTTCGCCGGCCGCGCATTCGTGCCAGGCGAATGCAGACGTCCTGGATCGCGCCATTGAGCGCGTGGCCCATGTGCAGCACGCCGGTCACGTTCGGCGGCGGCACCGCGATCGAGAAGTTCTCCTCCGGGGTGCCCTCGGGCTCGGGGTGGAAGATGCCCGCCTCCTCCCACCGCGAGAAGACGCGCCCCTCCACCTCGGCGGGCTCGTAGCGCGTGCGTTCCTCGAGGGCCCTCAGTCGCTCGGCCGGCATCGGGCCAAGTCTGGCAGCCCCGCCCCGCGTCGCGTCAGTCGCGCTCGAGCGTGCTCTCGTGGCCTAAGCCGCCCGTCGCCGGCAGCTCCGTCAGCGGGCCGCGCAGCCGCCGGGCCTCGGCTCCCGTGACCTCGGGAGCTTCGCCGTACTGATCGCCGCCGGAGCTCGAGGCCATCGCCCGGCTCCGCCCCCGAGTCGAGCGCTAGCGCGGCAGGCGGCTCACGAAGTCGACGAGTTTCTTCGTGTCGCGCAGCGGCGGGCCATGGCCGAACAGGGTCAGGGCAGGCTCGAGGGCGGCCAGGCGGCGGGCCGCCTCCCGGTTGCGCTCCGGGTCCGCCGACAGGTAGGGCGGGGGCTCGTGCATCCCGCGGATGCCCGTCAGGAAGTGTTGGCTGCCCAGCACGTCGCCCGCGATCAGGACCCGGTCGGACTCTCGCCAGAACGCCACGTGCCCGGCGGAGTGACCGGGAGTGTCGAGCACGGTGAAGCCCGCCACCTCGTCGCCCTCGCGCAGCGACCGGTCCACACGGCGGCCGGGTCCGGAAAGGGTGCGCGCGAAGAACTGCGCGACGGGATGGTCGGGCTGGCGCTCGGCGATCAGCTCGGGCCGCTCCGCGGCATCGACGTCGTCCTCGCCCACCCAGAACGGGATCCCCAGCGTCTCGCACACCTCCTTGCTCGACCCCTGGTGGTCCGGGTGGGCGTGGGTGATCGCGTGAGCCGTGACGTCCCTGCCCTTGAGCTGGCGAAGGATTCGCCGCCCGGCCTGGCGGGTGCCGGCGTCGATCAGGACTTCCCCGACCAGGTAGACGTTGATCGCGTGCGGGGGAAAGCCGTTGAGCTGCCAAACGCCTTCGGCGACCTGCTTCATGCGGCGGGACGGTACTGGCTACCGGGCGCGGCGCCGGCGTACCAGGCTGATCACGACGAGCAAGATGGAGCCGAGCAGGCCGAGGAACGCCAGCGCGGCACCGAGCACGATCTGCAACACGCGCTTGCCCGTCGGCTCGCCGAGCACGGCGCTCGCATGGCCGGCGAGTCCCGGCCGGCCGGCGGTGCGGATGCGGTAGACGCCCGCGCGGGGGACGTCCACGGTCGCGATCGCCTGAGCGTTGCCGAAGTTGAGGCTGCCGCCGAAGTCTCCGAGTGGCAGCGGCTCTCCGCCTCTCGCCGGCGCCACCAGCACCCTGAGCGGGGGTATGGCCTCGTCGCTGCTGCTTCCGTCGTAGAAGACGTTGTACTTCCGCGCCTCCAGCCGGACGTCGCGGCTGCCCGGGATCGGGGTGCTGGTCTCCTC
>DATACN010000206.1:0-3328 GCA_036258995.1 Thermoleophilaceae bacterium
AAGTCCTTGCGCGAGACCGCCAGCAGCAGCGGCCGGCCCAGCTCGCGCAGCTCGGGCAGCCGCCGCAGGACCTCGACCGACTCGGCCGGAGTCTTGGCCAGGTCGATGCCGGGGTCGAGCACGAGCTGCTCGTCGGCCACTCCCCGGCGCCGCGCCTCGGCCGCGCGCTCACGCAACAGCCCGGCCACGTCGCCGACGACGTCCTCGTAGTCGGGGAAGCCCTTCTGCTTCGGCGGGAGGCGAGTGTGGGTGACGACGAGCGCCGCGCCCGTCTCTGCGCAGGCCTCCGCCAGCTCGGGATCCGAGAGCCCGCTCACGTCGTTGATCATCGCGGCTCCGGAAGCCAGCGCCGCCCGCGCGACCGGCGCGCGCCAGGTGTCCACGGACACGGCGATGCCCTCGCCCGCCAGCCGCTCCACCAGCGGAGCGACCCGGCCGATCTCCTCCCGCTCGGGAACGGCCGGACGGTCGGTGCGCCCGGACTCGCCGCCGACGTCGATCAGCTCGGCGCCCGCGGCCACCCGGTCCCGGGCGAGCTCGGCGAGCTCGTCCAGGTTGCGCCGCCCGGGATCGGAGAAAGAGTCGGGTCCCGCGTTGACGATCCCCATCAGCACGGCGCGGCCCGGCGGCAGGTCGAGCTCGCGGTGGCGCAGCTTCAGGATCACGCCGCCTCCTCAGGCGCCCCGCCCTCCTGCAGCGGCGCGCGCCCGGACTCGGCCGGCACCGGCTCGGGCACGGGCGGCCCGGCGCCCGCGGGCACCAGCCCCTCCGCCTTCGCGACGTCGCGCCAGCCCTCGAGCTCGCGCTCCACGCGATCGCCGTCCCAGCCGAGCTCCCCAGCTATCGCGCGGGCGGCGATTGCCGGGCCGTCGGTGCCGGCCTCGCTCAGCTCCCGCGCGCAGGTCAGTCCGAGACGGGTGCGGCGCAGCAGCACGTCGGCGAGCGACCGCACCTGCTCGCGACGGGCCGCGAAGGCCGCCTCCGCGGCGATGTCGGGCGCGGCGGCGCAGATGCGCCTGCGCAGCTCCGGCGAGCTCGCCGCCAGCTCGAGCACGTCATTCGCGGCGTGGCCGTAGCGCGCAGCCAGGTGCTCGCGCGTGTCCTGCTCGACTCCTTCAACCCGCGGCAGCTGCTCGGGTCCCTCCGGCATGCCCAGCGGGATCTCCTCGGTCCGGCACGGGGCCTCCCGGCCCTCCCGCTCGACGACGCGGTCAACCGCCAGCTTCGCCATCCGCCTCCAGGTGGTGAGCTTGCCGCCGGTGATGGTGACCAGCCCGGAGCTCGTCTCGTACAGCTCGGCCTTGCGCGAGATGTCCACCGACTTGCGCGGGTCCCCGCTCGAGATCAGCGGGCGGACGCCGGCGTAGGCGCCTGACAGGTCGCCGGGCGTCAGGGAGGTCGCGAAGAACTCGTTGACCGCCGCCAGCAGGTACTCGACGTCCGCGTCGCTCGGCGGAACGTGCTCGAGCGGGCCCTCGTAGTCGTTGTCCGTCGTTCCGATCAGCGTGCCGCCGAGCCAGGGCAGCACGAACACCGTGCGCCCGCCCCCGGCCGGAACGATCGTGCCCGCCTCGACCGGCAGCCGCTCCCGCGCCATCGTGAGGTGCGTCCCGCGGCTCGGCCGGATGCGCGGCACCTCCTCCTCGCCGTAGAGCTCGTCGGGCCGCAGCCGGTCGGCCCACACCCCGGTCGCGTTGATCACGTTCGCCGCGCTGACCTCGAACTCGCTGCCGCTCTCGGCGTCGCGCGCCAGCACGCCGGCCGCCCGGCCCTCGCGCTCCACCAGACCGGTGACCTCGCAGCCGTTGGCCAGGACCGCCCCGAACCGCTCGGCCTCGCCGAGCACCGTCAGCACCAGGCGAACGTCGTCCGTCTGGCAGTCGTAGAAGAGATAAGCGGCGGTCGGCTCGCGCTCGGCCAGGGCCGGGATCAGCTCGATGGTCTCGTCCCCGTCGACTATCCGGTGGCGCTCCGGACTCCAGTCCTCCTCGCCGTCCGAGCGGCGGTCGCGCGAGCGCCGCCAGGACATGACGTCGTACATGTTGAGCCCCACTCCCATCAGGCGGTCCGGCCGCTTGCCCTCGAAGGACGGAACCAACATCGGCAGCGGCCGCACCAGGTGCGGCGCGAGCTGCACCATCAGGGAGCGCTCCAGCAGCGCCTCGCGGACCAGGCCGAGGTCGAAGCTCTGGAGGTAGCGCAGCCCGCCGTGCACGAGCTTCGACGACCGGCTCGAAGTGCCGGAAGCGTAATCGTCGCGCTCGAGCAGCGCCACGCTGTAGCCGCGCGACGCCGCGTCGAGTGCGACGCCGGCGCCGGTTATGCCGCCGCCCACCACCACCAGGTCGAACTCGTCCCGCTCCATGGCGGCGAGCGCATCGGTGCGTGGAATCACCTCGGGTACGTTACGTAGTCGCCGTCGGCGAAAGGAGAGGGATGGGCGGAAGCGTCGTCGTAACCGGCGCCTCGACCGGGATCGGCGAGGCCACGGCCCGCCACCTGAAGTCGCGCGGCTTCGAGGTATACGCGGGGGTCCGCAAGCCCGAGGACGCCGATCGCCTGCGCGAGGCAGGCGTGAGCCCCGTGATGCTCGACGTGACCGACTCCCGGTCGATCGCCGATGCCGCCGCCGAGGTGGGTGGCGGCGCGCTCGCCGGGCTCGTGAACAACGCCGGAGTCGCCGTCACGGGCCCGGTCGAGTTCGTTCCTGTCGACGAGCTGCGGCGCCAGCTCGAGGTGAACCTGATCGGCCAGGTCGCGGTCATCCAGGCCTTCCTCCCCCGGCTCCGCGAGGCGCGCGGCCGGATCGTCAACGTCAGCTCGATCGGCGGCCGTGTGGCGCTGCCGCTGATGTCCCCGTACAGCGCGTCGAAGTTCGGCCTCGAGGCCGTAAGCGACTCGCTGCGACGCGAGCTGCGCGACCACGGGGTCGAGGTCGTCCTCATCGAGCCGGGCGGCGTGAAGACGCCGATCTGGCGGAAGGGCAACAGGGCGGCGGACGAGCTGCTGGCCGCGGCGCCGCCGGAGGCCGACCGGCTGTACGGGAAGCTGGTGACCTCGCTCCGCGCCGAGGCCGACAAGATCGACCGCGAGCGCGGGCTGCCCCCCGAGGCGGTCGCAGATGTGATCGGCGAGGCCCTGACCGCGCGCCGGCCGCGCACGCGCTACCTGGTCGGCCGCGATGCGAAGCTACGGGCCCTGGCCGCGTCGCTGTTGCCCGACCGGGCGATGGACGCCCTGATCGGCCGGGCGTTGTCGCGCTAGCTCAGTCCAGATAGGCGACGTAGTCGCGGGGCGCCGAGCGCTCGGGCGCCTCCCGCGCCTGGCG
>DATACN010000207.1:0-1847 GCA_036258995.1 Thermoleophilaceae bacterium
GACGGCCACGCCGGGCTCGCGCCAGATCCTCGTGGCCATCGCCGAGTCCGGCGTCTACCGCCAGCTCGTCGAGGGCGGGGTGCGGATGCTCGAGCCGGTCTGCGGGCCCTGCGTGGGCATGGGCCAGGCTCCGCCCTCCGACGCCAACTCGCTGCGCACCTTCAACCGCAACTTCCCCGGCCGCTCGGGCACGCCGGAGGACTGCGTCTATCACTGCTCGCCGGCGGTGGCGGCGGTGTCGCTGCTTCACGGCGAGATCACCGACCCGCGCGAGTACGGCGACCCGCCGGAGGTGGCGGAGATGCCCGAGCTCAAGCCGTACACCGTCGACGTGCACATCTTCGCCCCGGCCTCCGAGGAGGAGGCCGACGAGGTCGAGATCCCGCGCGGCCCGAACATCAAGACGCCGCCCGAGCACCAGCCGATGGACGACTCGGTCGAGGCCAAGATCGCCACCGTCCAGCCCGACAACATCTCGACCGGCGATCTCGCGCCCGACGGCGTGATCGTCATGTCCTACCGCTCGAACATCCCCGCCATCGCGGAGTTCACGTTCCAGCACCGCGACCCGGAGTTCCGCAAGCGCATGAAGGAGTGGGGCTCGGGCTTCATCGTCGGCGGCGACAACTACGGCCAGGGCTCATCGCGAGAGCACGCGGCGCTGGCGCCGCTCCAGCTCGGAGTGAAGGCCGTGTTCGCCAAGTCGTTCGCCCGCATCCACCGCCGCAACCTCGTGGCCCAGGGCATCCTGGCGCTGACCTTCAAGGACGAGTCCGACTACGACCGCGCCGAGGTCGGGCAAACCTGGAAGCTGCCGAAGGTCAAGGAGGAGCTCGACGAGGGCTCCGAGGACATCACCGTCGAGATCGACGGCGGCGAGGAGTTCACGGTGACCCACGACTTCGCCCCCAAGGAGCGCGAGGTCCTGGTCCAGGGCGGCCTGCTCCACTGGCTGCAGGAGCACGGCAAGCAGGTGGCTTAGGCACTTGCGGGCGCAACGCTTGGCAATCGCGGCCCTCGCGGCCGCTCTGCTCGCGCTGGCGGCGGGCTGCGGCGAGGACCAGCGCGACGCCTACGCCGACGACTACCGGCCGCTCAGTCGGCAGATCGCGTCGCTAGGAGAGTTCACCGGCAACGCCGTTGACACGGCGGAGAGGAAGACCGACGCGCAGATCGAGGAGCAGTTCGCACAGATCGCGGACGAGATGGCCAGGCTGCGCGGCGAGCTCGAGGGGCTCGACGCGCCAGACGGCGTTGCCGGCGCCCACAGGGCCATGGTCGATGCGATGCGAACCGCCGAGGAGGCACTCCGCGGCATCCAGCGAGCCGCCGCTCAGAGCAATCCGCGGGACGCGCGGCGCGAGACCATTGAGCTCGTAAGAGCCTCCGAGGACCTACGCGACGCCCGCAGCCGGCTGGACGGCGCGACCCGCTAGCCGCCGGGCGGACCCCGCAGGCCGGCTCCCGCCCGCAGCAGGGGCGCGGCGCGGTAGCGCTCCTCGTGGCGCTCTTTCCAGAGGCCGTCGATCGTCGCCAGCACCTGCTCGGGGCCGATGAGCTCGCCCCACTCGACCGCGCCACGGGGATGGTTGAGGCCGAGCGTGAGGCCGGCGTCGACGTCGTCCGCGCTGCCCACGCCTTCGCCGATCGCGAACGCGGCCTCGTTGACGAGCTGGGCGACGATCCGGCCGAGCACCAGCCCCGGCGCGTCGCCGACCCACTCCGTGTGGAAGCCGAGATCCGCGAAGAAATCACGTGCGTCGTCCCGTTGCTCGCGGGCCGTCAGCTCGACGATCCGCGAGCCCTCGAGCGCCAGGTACCCGACCTGGCCATGGTCCTGCGCCCCC
>DATACN010000208.1:0-3235 GCA_036258995.1 Thermoleophilaceae bacterium
GTCGAAGAACGCCAGCTCGAGCGACTGGAGGTGCGCGTACATCCGATTACGGAGGTCGAACTCGACGCCGAGCGAGACGCGCCCCGCCACGAGCCGCCGCACCACGCTGAACAGCAGGCGCAGCAGCCCGGCGCCGGCCACGGCCAGCGCCAGCGGCCACAGCTCGGCGCCGCCCTGGCGGATCTCGTCGACCGTGCGCCCCACGAGGTAGGGCACGAGCACGCCCATTCCCATCGCGGCCGCGGCGAGCGCGAACGAGACGAGGACGCCCCGGCGGTAGGGGCGCAGGAAGCCGAGCAGGCGCCAGAAGGTCCTCATCGAGCCATTACTTTACTTATTGAAGCGCTTGCGCAGTTTTCTTGCTATCGCCTCGGGTAGCGGAAACCAATGAGCACCGTCCTGATCATCATCATCGTCGTGGTGGCCGTCGTCGTCATCGCACTGCTCGCCTTCGGTGGCAAGCGCAGGGGCCAGAAGAAGCAGGCCGAGCGCCACCTCACGGCCGCTGAGGAGTCGGCCGCCCGCGCCGAGAAGGAGCGCGTCCGCGCCGAGCATCACCGCGAGCGCGCCCGCGAGGTCGATCCGCGGGTCGACAACTAGTCCCTCCGCAACAACAGGAGCGCGCTCGCCCCGGGCAAGGACCCCGCGCAGACCAAGGCGGGTGAGCTGGGCGAGGGCACGCCGGTCACGATCGGCGCCGACGACCCCATCGACGAGGCCCTCCGCAAGATGACCGAGCACAAGGTCCGCCGCCTGCCGGTGATCGAGGACAAGAAGCTGGTCGGCATCGTCAGCCAGGCCGACATCGCGGTCAACCTCGACGAGGAGCAGACCGGCGACCTCGTCGAGGCGATCTCGGCGGCTCCCTAGCCGGACCCGCCTGGGAACCTATGCGCGGGCCCGGTCCACCGGCTGCGGCTTAGGCCACGGGCGGCGGCGCTCCCGCCTCACTCGCTTCGCTGCCGAGCGCCCGTAGGCGAGAATCTTCCGTGGCGACAGCGTCCGCAGGTACCAGGCGACCACGGCAACGGAGACCGCCAGGTTCACGACCGAGGTGACCCCGTAACCCGCCGCCAGGGCGGCGGCCACCTCGGTGGCGGGAACGTCGGCGGTGCCGGTAGCGGCCAGCACGGTCGCTATCAGCGCGATGCGCGCGGCGGTCGCTGCTGCGCCCGCGGAGGGCGTTGCGCCCTGGAGCGCCATCAGCGCGAGCGCCGGCTGGATGCCGAAGGGCACCCCGGCGGCGGTCAGCACCAGGGCGAAAGCGACCAGCCGCACCACTCGGCCGAGGGCCAGCCAGGGGACGACGTGGGTGGCGAGGATGCGCGGCCGGCCGAGAACCGACAGTCCCGCGCGGACGTCGTGCAGCAGCTTCTGGAGGCGGCGCCGGAGCAGCACCACCGCCGCTAGCACTACGACGAGCACCCCTGCGATTACGAGCACGGTTCCGACCGGAGGCAGGGACGACGTCAGGACGTCCAACGACACCACCCCCGCCGCGAAGATCGCCGCGAGCAGGATGACGGTGAAGGCGGCCTCGACCAGAGCGGGGGGAAGCAGGGTCGCGGCCAGCATTGCCAGCCGCCCGCCACGAACGCTCCTGCTCACCAGCACGACCTTGACCGCGTCGCCGCTGCGGGCCGGCAGCACGGCGTTCCAGCCGACGCCGCCCAGATGCGCCAGCACGACGTCCCGGTAGCGCACCTCGCATCCGGGACAGCTGTCCCGGATCACGTGGAACCACGCCCGCACGCGGATTACCCCCGCCACGAGCTGAAGCGCCGCCGCCCCTCCTAGCGCCCACCAGCTCATTTGCACCAGGTACCCGTTCCGAGGCCCTGGCAAGCAAAGCTGGCCTATCCGGTACCGGTCTCCGGCAGGTGCTCAGCCGTCTGTCGCAGGTGCCTGAAGGAGATGTGCTCGCCCGCCAGGGCGGGCAGCCCGAGCGCCAGCGCGACCGCTACCTCGATCGCTTGCAGCAGTATCCCGTAGGCCAGCGCGGCGTCGCTGCCGATTCCCCAGGCGGCCAGCACCAGCACGCAGGCCGCCTGGAAGATGCCGACGTTCGAGGGCGTGACCGGCACTATGCCGGCCACGTTCACGGCCGTCAGCACGGCGGCGGCCGCGGCCAGGCCGGCCTGGTCCTCCAGCCCGAACGCCACGAGCAGGACATAGACGGACAGCAACTGGAGCGCCCAGGCGGCGAGCTGCACCGAGAGCGCGTGGGTGGTGGCCGAAACGCGGCGGAAGACGAGCAGGCCGCGGCGGAGCTCGCTGAGCCTCACGGCGAGCACGTCGGCCGCCTTGCGGAGCAGGGGGCTTCGCGGCGAGGCGCGTCCGAACGCCCAGGGCCCGAGGATCACGACGATCAGGAGGACCGCCGGCACGATCACAACGAGCGTCAGGGCGCCGGCGTGGGCCTCGAGCACCGACGAGCCGGCGAGGGCGATGGCGGCGACCGCGAACAGCCCGAGCACGTTGAGCAGCGTCTGCGAGAACAGCGTGCCGATCACCACTGGAAGTTGGCGCGAGACTCGACCGAGCCGGCGGCTCAACACGATCGCGCGCCCGGCCTCGCCTACGCGCCCGGGGAGGACCGCCGACATGAAGACCCCGATCATGGTCGCCCGCGTAACGTCGGATCGGTGGACGGTCCGCCCCGGCAGGGCCGGAGTGAGCACCGCGTACCAGGCCTCGCTGCGAAAGACCATCGAGGCGGCCATCAGGACGAAAGCGAGCAGCGCCCACAGCGGCTCGACGGACGCCAGGGCGTCGGCGACCTCCCCGACCCCGATGCGGGCGAGGGCGTAGGCCGACAGCGCGACTGTCGCCACAAGTAGAAACCCGAACGCGATTCGCCGGAACATGCCCTATGGGTGCCCGGAAACGAGGCTCAGGAAGCCCGCTGGGCGGCGAGCTCCTCCACGGCGGCCAGGTCAAAGTCGCCGTGGTCGGTGCCGAGCCCCTGCGCGACCAGCGCCGCCGCGGCGCAGCCGAGGACGGCGGCGTCGCGGCGGCTCGATCCGAGCGCAAGGCCGCGCAGGAAGCCGGCCGAGAACGCGTCGCCGCAGCCCGTGGTGTCGACCACGTCGACCGCGAACGCCGGCACGCGCTCGGTCCCCGCCTCGTCGACGACGAGGACGCCGTCGGCGCCGCACGTCGCCGCGACGCAGCCCGCGCCGCGCCCGACGAGCGCGCGGCACGCCGCCTCCACGTCCGCCTCGCCGGTGAAGCC
>DATACN010000209.1:0-8559 GCA_036258995.1 Thermoleophilaceae bacterium
CGTCGCGCACCCGCTCGATGGTGTCCGGCGTGAAGCGTCCCACGCCTACAGCCCCTGCGGCAACGACAGCTCTGCGAACGTGCGGACGGCGAAGCGGTCGGTCATCCCGGCCAGCCAGTCCACCACGCGCTCCTCGTCGGAGGCGCCCTCGACCACCGCCGGGGGCGGATTTTCCGCGTAGTACGTGAACAGCGAGCGCAGCATCCGCTCGATCCGCGGCTTCTCCCTCTGGGCGTCCGCGGCCAGGTAGACCCGCTCGAAGAGGAACTCGCGCAGGCGCAGCATCGCGCCCCCGACCTCCTCGCCCTGGACTACGTCCCCCGCCGCCTGGGAGCGCTCGACCAGGTCGCGCACCAGCGTCTCGATCCGCTCCGACCCGGTCGAGCCGAGCAGCTCGATCTCGCCCTTGGGCAGGTCCTCGAAGCGCAGCACGCCGGCCCGCAGCGCGTCGTCGATGTCGTGGTTGATGTAGGCCACCCGGTCCACCACCTTCACGATCCGGCCCTCCAGCGTCGCCGGTGGCTCGGGGCCGGTGTGGCGCAGGATCCCGTCGCGCACCTGCTCGGTCAGGTTGAGCCGCTCGATCCGCTCGACCACCCGCAGCGAGTGGTGGTTGTGGCGGAAGCCGTGGCCGTAGCGCTCGCGCACGCACTGGTCCAGCACCGCCTCGCCGATGTGCCCGAAGGGCGGGTGGCCCAGGTCGTGACCCAGCCCGATCGCCTCGGTCAGGTCCTCGTTCAGGCCCAGCGCCCGCGCCACGTTGCGGGCGATCCCACAGGCCTCGAGCGTGTGGGTCAGGCGGGTGCGGTAATGGTCGCCCTCCGGCGAGATGAAGACCTGGGTCTTGTGCTTGAGCCGCCTGAACGCCTTGGAGTGGACGATCCGGTCGCGGTCGCGCTGGAAGGGCGTCCGGTGCGGCGAGTCGTCTTCCGGGTGCTCGCGCAGGGCGGGATATGAGCGTGCCGCCGCCGGCGAGAGCTGCTCCGCCTCGAGCCGCTCGATGCGCTCGCGGAAGGGGCTGACGGCTGTGGCGGCGGTGCGCGGCATGCCTTGTCCGATTCTGTCAGTCGTACAGGAGGAAGCCCCGAGCGAAGCAGTCCTACCCGGCCAGCGCCGCCTGTGCGGCGGCAACGCGCGCTATGGGCACGCGGTACGGCGAGCAGCTCACGTAGTCGAGCCCGGCCATCTGGAAGAACGAGATCGAGTCGGGGTCGCCCCCGTGCTCGCCGCAGATGCCGAGCTTGAGCTCGGGCTTGGCCTCGCGCCCGACCCAAGCAGCCAGCCGCACCAGCCAGCCGACGCCCGGCCGGTCGATCGTCTCGAAGGGGCTGCGCTCCACGATCCGGTCGCCTATGTACTCGGCCAGGAAGCCACCCTCGACGTCGTCGCGCGAGAAGCCCAGCGCGGTCTGGGTCAGGTCGTTCGTGCCGAAGGAGAAGAAGTCCGCGACCTCCGCGATCTTGTCGGCCACGAAGCAGGCGCGAGGCAGCTCGATCATCGTGCCGACGTGGAGCTCGACGTCCTTCCCCGGCTCCTCCTCCGCGACCCGCTCGACCAGCTCACGCATGAGCTGGAGCTCCTTCTCGTAGGCCACGAGCGGGATCATCACCTCGACCTGCGGCGGCTCGTCGAGCTCGCGCGCCGCCCGCACGATCGCCCGGACCTGCATCTCGTAGACGTCGGGGTGGACGATCCCGAGCCGGACGCCGCGGGTGCCGAGCATCGGGTTGGTCTCGGCCAGCTCGTGCACCCGGTGGAGGGTCTTCTCGAGCTCGTCGGCCTCGCCGGAGCCCTCGGCGCGGGCGCGCTCGAGCTCGGCGGCCAGCTCCTCGGCGTCGGGCAGGAACTCGTGGAGCGGCGGGTCGAGCAGGCGGATCGTGACCGGCAGCCCTCGCATCTCCTCGAACAGCCCCTGGAAGTCCTCCTGCTGCAGCGGGAGCAGCTCGTCGAGCGCCTTGCGCCGTTCCTCCTCGGACTGGGCCATGATCATGGCCCGCATCTTCGGCTGGCGGTCGGCGGCCATGAACATGTGCTCGGTCCGGCACAGTCCGATGCCCTCGGCGCCGAAGTCGCGCGCCTTCCTGGCGTCCTGCGGAGTGTCGGCGTTGGCGCGCACGCCCAGGGTGCGGATGCCGTCCGACCACTCGAGCACCTGCTCGAACTCGTCGGTCACCTCGGCGTCCTGGAGCGGGACCTCGTCGGTGGTCACGAGGCCGCGGCTGCCGTCGATGGAGATCACGTCGCCCTCCGACAGCTCGGCGTCGCCTACGCGCACCTTCTTCGCGTCAACATCGATGTCGAGGGCGCCGGCGCCGGCCACGCACGGCTTGCCCATCCCGCGCGCGACGAGCGCGGCGTGGCTGGCCTTGCCGCCCTGCGACGTGAGGATGCCCCTGGCGGCGTGGAAGCCACCGACGTCGTCGGCCTCGGTGAACGGTCGCACCAGGATCACGTCGCGGCCGTCCTTGCCGGCCGCGATGGCGTCGTCGGCGGTGAAGACGATCTCGCCGCGCGCCGCGCCCGGCGAGGCCGCCGCGCCCTCCGCGAGCACGTCGAACTCCGCGTCGGGGGCGAAGCTCGGGTGAAGCAGGGCGTCGAGCGAGTCCGAATCGATGGTCTCGATCGCGGCCTCGCGATCCAGCAGCCCCTCCTTGACGGCGTCGACCGCGAAGCGCACCGCGGCCTGGGCCGGCCGCTTGGCGGTGCGGGTTTGGAGCATGTAGAGCTTGCCCTCCTCCACCGTGAACTCGGTGTCCTGCATGTCGCCGTAGTGGCGCTCGAGCTCGCGCAGGATCTCCATCAGCTCCTCGTAGGCGTCCGGCATCGAGTCCTTCATCTCGTGCAGGTCCCGCGGCGTGCGCACCCCGGAGACCACGTCTTCTCCCTGTGCGTTCGGGAGGAAGCCGCCGGAGGGCGTCGGCTCGCCCGTGACCTCGTCGCGCGAGAACGCAACCCCGCTGCACGAGTCGTCGCCCTTGTTGCCGAACACCATCTGCTGCACGTTGACCGCCGTCCCCCACTCGTCCGGGATGCGGTTGATGCGCCGGTACTCGACAGCCCGCTTGCCGAGCCATGAGTCGAACACAGCGCGGATGGCCTGCTCGAGCTGCTCGCGAGGGTCCTGCGGAAACTCGTACAGCTCGCGGAAGGCGGCGGTCAGCTCGCGCAGCGCCTCGGCGTCGAGGTCCGTGTCCGCGTCGACCCCGCGCTCGTTCTTGGCCTCCTTGATCAGGTCCTCGAACCTCTCGTTGTCGATGTCCATGACCACGTCGCCGAACATCTGCACGAAGCGGCGGTACGAGTCCCAGGCGAAGCGCTCGTTGCCCGTGGCCCTGGCGAGGCCCTCGACCGACTGGTCGTTGAGCCCGAGGTTGAGCACGGTGTCGAGCATCCCGGGCATCGACTCGCGTGCCCCCGACCGCACCGAGACCAGCAGCGGATCGTCGTTGTGCCCGAGCTTCTTGCCGGCCTGCTCCTCGAGCTGCTCGAGCGCGTCGTCGATCTGCTCCTGGAGGCCCTCGGGGAACTTCTGGCCGCCCTTCATGTAGGCCACGCAGGCCTCCGTGGTGATCGTGAACCCGGCCGGGACGCGATCGGGGCCCAGGACCCGGGTCATCTCTGCCACGTTGGCGCCCTTGCCGCCGAGTAGCTCGCGCTGGTCCTTGGAGCCCTCGGAGAACTCGTAGATCAGCTTCGCACCGGTCGCTACGCCCATCCTCGGGTGTCAGGCTACCCGTGGGGCTAGCGCAGGTAGAGCGCGGAAGTCATCGCGAGCAGCGCGATCCGGTTGCGGCAGTAGGTCGTCTCGCCGCCGAGCTGCCCCTCGCAGGCCCCCGCGCGTTCTGACTGCAGGTCCTCGCCGTAGACCTCCGCGCGGGCCCAGGTCACGTCGTGCGGCAGCCGGAAGCGGTGCTCGAAGCTCGAAGAGGTAACGGGAACGGGCGGGAACGCCTCTTCGCCGCCGGAGGCGACCACGCGCAGCATGGCCCCCGGGGCGTTCTCCACGCGCACCCGAAGGGGCGCCCCGGGCGGCAGCGTGCCGCCGACCGGCGTCTCGTAGCTTCCGTCGCGGTTGCGGTCGCCCTCCAGGAACAGGCGCGCGCCCGCGTAGCGCGGCGGCTGCCCGGAGATGAAGGTGCGCCCGCGGCGGATGCCCTCGAGCACGCCCCGCTCCGAGCGATCTTCGGCCAGCACCCAGGTGGTGGGCTGGCCGGGCCCCTGCGCCGCGGAGGTCGACACCCAGTGGCTGTCGCTGCCGCCGGTGGCCGCCACCCGCTCGCCGCGGTCGAGCCATCCCTCCCAGTAGCGGACCGCCTGGTCGTTGTCCGACGAGGACGGCAGTGGAGGCTGATAGACGCGCGGCAGGTTCCAGACCTCGACGGTGTCGGGTCGCAGGTCGTAGCCGTAGCCCCACACCGGATCGCTCGGGTGGTTCACCTGCAGCAGGCCTCCGTCGGCGCGCAGCGCCGCCGTCAGCGCGGCGACCGCGGCCGTGGACTGATCGCCGTTGTCGTACAGCCGACCCGCGCCGAGCATCTGGGCGTGGCCGTCGAGCGAGTTCTCGTATGCGCGCACGGCGATCACGCCGCCGAAGCCAAAGCCGGGATCCGTCTGCGAACGGATGTCGTTGTGGTCGGAGATCGCCAGGAAGTCGAGGTCGCGGGCGGCGGCGTTGGCGAACTGGCCCTGCACCGGGAAGCCGAGCGCGTAGCCCTCCTCGGGGCCCGTGTTGTCGTCGAGCGGCCCGCCGTAGGAATCGTGGGAGTAGGTGGTGTGGACGTGCAGGTCGCCCGCGAGCCACTCGCGCGCGTGCGCGTGGGCTGGAAGCGCGAGCGCCACCGCGGCGGCGAGCGTGGCGACGAGGGCTCGGCGCAGGCGGACGTTCCTCACTCGGCCGTGTCGGCGCCGGGCGGCAGCAGCGCGTCGTTTGCGAAGGTCGGGCAGCGCTCGTACTGGTCGCGGTAGCGCGAGCCCTGACCGAAGACCTCGCCGGCGCCGCGCAGGAGCGAGCAGGTCACCCGCTCGCCCATCGTGTGCGAGACGTTGAAGAAGTAGTTGTCGTTCGAGATCGGCTCGACCTCGTCGCCCCGCTGGTTGAAGAACGAGCGCCGGATGGGCTCGGGATAGGACTCGTAGGGCGCGATCAGGTAGCCGAGCTGGTCGTTCGCCAGGCCGGCCGTCATGTAGCCGCGCGCCGGCACGAGCGAGCGCACCTTCAGCGGGATCTGCGGATAGGCCTCGCCCGGCATCGACGACAGCAGCACGTCGCCGATACGAGCGCTCGCGGTCACCGTGCCGATCACGCTGCCCGTCATCCACGGCGGCGACAGCGAGCGGTTGAGCGGCGCGCCGGCGGCCGCCCCGGCCACGTTGAGGCCCATGATCAGCGCGTTGGTGGCCGGATCCTCGATCAGGTAGGAGCGCGCCTCGGTCGAAGGCCTGCCGGTCAGCGGCGCGGCGGCAGCGACTGCCTGCGCCGCGCGGTCCACCACGCGGGACGCGTAGTCGCGTATCGCGCACAGGTCGCGCTGCTCACCCTCGGCAGCGGCGGGATCCGAGCAGCCGCGGTCGGCCGGCTGGGTCCGCCCGAGCGTGCCGACCATCGTCATCGCCTCGCCGCCGAAGCGCTGCTCGAGCAGCGGGTTGGCCGCCTGCACCCAGTCGCCGGTCACCTTCGTGTTGCCGGAGCCGAGCACGGTGGTATGCGCGGAGAAGTTCAGGAGAGTGGCGAACGCCTGGCCCTTCCGATCGCGCGCCTGGAGCACGCGAACGTCGGAGTCCACGACCTTGTTCGCCTCGTCGTAGTCGAACTGGTTCGAGAGCAGGTCACGCCCGTCGGCGGTGCCGTAGTAGAGCCGGCCGGGCTGGGCGGTCGCGAAGGCCTCGACGATGGCGTCGACGGTGCGCTCGGCGATCATCGCGCGGTAGGAGAGCGGCACGCCGCCCCACACCCCGATCGTGTCGGGGCCGCCGTGGGTGTGGTCGGACTGCACGATCACCTGCTGGGCGTCGAGGGCACCCCCGGTTCGACGCTCGACCTCCTTGCGCATGTCGACCAGGCCGTAGGGGCCGTCGCGCGTGGCCGCGAACCACCCCTGCGTCTCGATGTCGGCCACCGCAATCGCCTGCCGGCCGTCCGAGACCGAGATCGCGCGCACGCTGATGCCCTCGCCGAGGATGCCGGTCGCGGCACGGCCCTCGAAGACGGGCTCCGAGCCGATCCCGTAGCCGCCCAGGTACACGGGCCGGCCCTCGTAGCTCCCGTCGGGGTCGGGGTTGATCGACCGCTGCGCGACGCCGACCAGGTAGCAGCCATCGCAGAGCTTCGGCGGCTTCGGCTTGGCCTCGGCCACCGCTGCGGTTGCGAGCACGCCGGCAGCCGCCAGCGCGCAACCGATCATCCTTGTGCCCCTGCCGCTCACGCCGCCCTGGCAGCGATCTTTCCCCGAAAGGCCGAGAACTAGTCAGGCCACCCGGCGCAAGCGGACGTGCTCGTGGTGCTCGAGCGTCTCGGCGAGCGCGCGGTCGGCCTGCCCGAGGGCCGGCCCGGAGGCGTCCGGCGCCTGCGACAGGGGCCGGGCAACCGCGGCCACCAGGAACTCATGCGCCTCCTGCCCGAGCGGGAAGGAGCCCGCCTCGCAGGCCGGGCACACCACCCCGCCCGCGCTGGGCGAGAAGCCGCCGAGGTGCTCGGTCTCGCCGCAGGATGCGCACAAGCCGAGCTCGGGAGCGAAGCCCGCGGCCAGCAGCAGCTTGGCGCGAAAGGCGAGTGCCTGGGACCTGGTGGCGGCCGCGGAGTCGGCGTCGAGCAGCGCAAGCTCGTTGCAGAGCAGGTTGAAGGCCGGGCGGTTCGCCTCACTCGAATCGAACAGCCGCAGGACCGCGTCGCATGCCTGGGTGGCGCGCTCGAGCGAGGCGCGGCGCTCGCGCAGCGCAGGGTGCGCGTGCACGGTGTCGGCCTGGCTCACCGTGCAGAGCTCCCCGCGGCCCTCGTGCAGCACCAGCAGGACCCGGCTGAGCGGCTCGAGTCGCCCCCCGAGGCGCGAGCGAACCCGTCGCACGCCCTTGGCCATGGCCCCCACCCGGCCCCGGTCGGCGGTGTAGAGGTGCAGCACCCGATCGGCCTCGCCGTAGCGGATCGATCGCAGCACCACCGCCTCGGTCTTGAAGCTTCCGGGCATAGCCCTCGCAGATTGCTGAATGCGCCGGACGCACAGGCCCCTCAGCGGATCAGCCGCCGCAGCCAGCCGCCGGTCACAGCGAACGCGACGCCGAGCAGCGCCATCACGGCCACCGCGAGTCCGGTGAAGGGCAGCCCGCCGGCGCCGGCGCCGGCGGTGTCGGCGTCGTCACCGCCACCGCTCCCGCCTGGGGTCCTGCCCCCCTCGCCACCGGGGCGCCTCTCGCCCACCTGCGCGGCCGTCTGGGGCGGGCTGATCAGATAGGTGCGCGTGCCCTGCGCGACCCTGAAGCTCGCGCCGCCGCGGTCGAGCTGGACCTCGGGCGCGGCGGCCGCGGCACGCGCACGCCGGCTCGCCGACGCCCCCGGCACGGGTGGGCCCTCGATCCGCTCCACGGTCGCTCCTTCGGGCAGCGCCACGTCGAGGCGCAGCGAGCCGTCGCCATCGCTCTCGATCTTCACGCGCAGAGGCTCGTCGCCGGTCAGGCGGGCGCGATTCCCGGTCACGGTCGCGCCGCCGACGTTCTCGAGCTTCAGGTTGAGCGTGTTCGCGCGGGGCTCGGCCGGCGCGGGCCCCCAGCTGTCGCTTCGGCGCGTGTACGCGAGCGGGCGCTCGCCGCCGGTCAGCGTTCCTGCGGTCGGCGGGTCCTCCACGACGGGCGGGTCACCGAAGCCGAAGGCCGCGGAGCGGGCGTCGATCGTGCCTTGCCCCTCGGCCCGGACGCGCAGATCCGACAGCCAGTAGGCGTGGTCGGCTATCGCCATGGCGCGCTCGGAGTCCCTGCCCGGGCTGACCACGTACGTGACGTGCGCCGGGTCGCGGTCGACGCGGTGCTCGCCGAGGAAGTCCGCCTGGGGGCCGAACTCATCGTTGGCGCCCAGCGTGATGTGGCCCGCCGGCGAGAAGACGTCGGCGATGAAGCGCAGGTTCAGCTCGTCGAGGCGCTGCGTGGTCGGCTCATAGAGCGCCGGGTTGACCAGCTCGTCCTGGCCGGCGTTCCACGCCATGATCGGGATGTTGCGAAGCGACGGCAGATGCTGTTCGTCGGCCTCGTAGCCCACGACCGGCGCGCCGCGAGCGAACAGGTCCGGCCAGCGCTCGAGCAGGCGGTAAGTGCCGATTCCGCCCATCGAGTATCCGCTCGACGACACCCAGGCCGGGTCGAGCGGGTATCGGCGAGCCACGTCGGCCCAGACCTCGAACACGTCGGCCTCGGCCATGTCCTGGTAGAAGCCGTCGGGCCCCCGCCCGAGTGGCGCGACCACGATCGAGCCGGCGCCACGGTCGCCGAGCTGCCTGGCGTGGCGGCCGTCCAGCGGTTCGTTGTTGTGGTTCGAAGACAGCCCGTGCAGCAGTAGCGTGAGCCCGAAGCCCCGCT
>DATACN010000210.1:0-2660 GCA_036258995.1 Thermoleophilaceae bacterium
GCGCTCGACGAGGTCGCCGAGGCGACGAAGGACGCGCTGGCGAGCGGGCGAAAGCTCGACAAGGACGAACTGCACGAGGAGCTGAGACAGCGTGTTCGTCCCGAGCTCATGCCCTGGTGCCGGAGCTGCAAGAGCCACCACGTCGCGCCGATGCTGTGGCGCTTCGCCACCGTCAAGGCCGGCGCGAGGCTCGACTCGGAGCGCCGCTACAGGGCGGGCAAGCCGGGACGCGCCCCAAGCGCAAGCCAGGGCGTGCGCCGCTTCCTCGGCTTCTACGGGCCGGCCACGCCCGGCGACTTCGCCGACTGGGCTGGACTGGCCAAGCCGCACGCGAAGCGCCTGTGGGACGAGGTGGCCGGCGAGCTCGCCGAGGTGCGGACCGGCAAGCGCAAGGGGTCGATCGCGGGCGAGGACATCGGCGCGCTCGAATCGCCGCCCGCCGCCGAGGGCATCCGGCTGATCCCGCCAGGCGACCCGTATCTCCAGAAGCCCAACCGGCCGCTTCTAGCGCCGGACGACGAGCTGCGCAAGCGGCTGTTCCGCCCCGTGGCGAGCCCCGGGGTGGTCCTGAGGGACGGCCGCCTGGCGGGGCTATGGCGCGTGAAGCTCAAGGGAAAGAAGGCAGAGATCACGGTCGAGAAGCTCGGCCGCCTGGCGCGCGGTGACCTCGAAGAGGAAGCGCAGCGCGTGGCGCAGTTACGCGGAGCGGCCGAGGCCGCGCTCGCGCTCGACTGACCGGGCATCGCCGCTACCCTTTCCGCCGCGAGCGCCCGTAGCTCAGCTGGATAGAGCGTCGGTCTACGGAACCGAAGGTCTCAGGTTCGAATCCTGACGGGCGCGCTACCCACTCAGAGCGAAGGCAGGACATGACGACGAGCGACTCAAATTGGCGCCGGTTGACGACGATGCGACGGATCTCGATCGAGCGATTCGCTCCGCCGATCCCGACGAGGAGCGCGAACCCGAGCGGCTTGCCGTAAATCGAGATCGGCCTCCGTCGTCTCCCGGATGGCTATCGGCATGCGCCCACCCTGATGCTCGCGACGCGTCGCTCGATCAAGGGGACCCCGACCAGGGTCGGAGCGAACCATGCGACGGTCTGCGCCGTGCCGTCGAGCGAGACGACCAGCAGCGCGGTCACAAGCGCAATGTAGGAGCCGCCTTGGCCGTGGGCGTAGGCACGCACCCACCAGCGCAGGGGAAGGAGCGGCGCCAGGGAGCCAACGAGGGCGAGGCTGTACGACAAGGCTGCCAGTGGCAGGAGCCACCAAAGTCGGGAGAAGTCAAAGGCGACCAGGCCTGCGGCGCTCAGGGCTACGGCCAGCACCGCCCAGTGATACGCGGCTCCCGCGCCGCTCCGATACGGCGGGCAGCGCTCGGCAAGGATCGCCAACACGCCCGCGACCAGGCCCCCGGCGCCGACCGCGACGTGAACAGCCAGGACGCCGTCGTGCGCAATGTTCACGAGTCGCGTATTGGGTTCTCAGCGCCACTCGCCGAGCGCGAAGCGTGTTCCCTCGTCGTCGCAGAAGAGCGCCCACCACCCGAAGTGTTGCCGCTGCGGCGGGGCGTGGAACTCGACGCCGCGCTCGCTCAGCTCGCGATGCGTCTCCTGGATGTCCGCGCAGGTGAAGAAGAGCGGCGAGTGCGGCAGCATCTCGGGGACGTCCGGCCTGGGCTGCCCGGATGGCCTCGGGCTAAGGACGAGTACGGGCCCGCCGCCGGGCGGGCGCACCTCGATCCACCGCTCGTCGCCGTAGGTCTCGTCGCGGACGAGCTCGAACCCGACCCGCTCCGTCCAGAAACGAAGCGCCCGCTCCTGGTCGTCGACGCTGACCACGGCCTTTGCAACCGCATCGATCAACTGGTCCTCCTCTAGTCGGTGGTTCCGTTGTTCCCCGGGGGCAAGCCCTCGGGGAGCGCAAAGCGCGGGAAGAGCTCGGGAGTGCGGAAGATCGTCACGTCCGAGATCCGATCACCGCGGATCGTCAGGACGTCGAGCGCGAGCGGCCGGTACGACGCCCCGTCGTCGGCGATGAGATACGCCCCGAGCGCGAGCTGCCCGTTCGCGCGAGTGCTCGCGTAGGCCAGCCGCGGCGGCGGCCCGCTCGGCATGAGCCACGACTCGGCGACCGCGTCCTTGCCCTTCCGCCAGCCCTCGTACGGAGGCGTCGACACGGTCGCGTCCTCCGTCAGCGTGTCGAGGACCGCGTCCACCTCGCCACGCTCGAGCGAGTCCGCGAACCGCTCCGCGAGCTCGCGAAGCCGGCGATCCCCCATCGCGCGGAGGGTGACCTGCTGGCTTTGGTCCGGCAGGCGATGGTCGAGTGCCGCCCGCGCCCTGCGGAGCGCCCCGTTCACGGAGGGAACCGTCGTTTCGAGCGTCTCCGCTGCCTCCTTGGCCGAGAAGCCGAGCACGTCGCGCAGCACGAGTGCAGCGCGCTGGCCGGGCGGCAAGTGCTGGAGCGCCGCCACGAAGGCGAGCTCCAGCGACTCGCGGCGCTCGAATCGCGCCTCCGGGCCGCTCGTTGAGGGTGCGATCCCGACCCTTTCGTCCGGGTAGGGCTCGATCGAGGTCCCCGCCGGCAGTAGCCGCTCCGGCTGCGGCTCCCCCGCCGGGGTCGGCGGGCCGTAGTCCATCGGGAGCACGCGCTTCGGGC